>JBDTQZ010000373.1:0-3465 GCA_039931935.1 Burkholderiaceae bacterium
GTCCGCGGGCAGGACGGTCAGCGGCGGCGCGATGCGCCACACCGAGCCGCGCTCGGGCCGGCGCCGGATATTCATGCTCAGCCCGAGTTCGAGGCAGCGCTGGGTGGTGATGGCGCCAAGCGCATGGTGCGGCGCGCGCGTCTCGCGATCCTGGACGAGCTCGATGCCGCGCAGCAGTCCCATGCCGCGCACGTCGCCGATCTCTTCATGGCGGCGTTGCAGTTGACCCAAGCCGTCGGCCAGGTAGGCGCCCATCGTGGTGCTGCGTTCGAGCAGGTTTTCGCGCTCGATCGTTTCGAGCACCGCCAGCCCGACCGCTGCCGGCAACGGATCGGACACGTGCGACGTATAAAAGGCGAACCCCCGCTGGTGGCACACCTCTTCAATTTTGTCGCTGGTGATGACAGCGGCGAGCGGCATGCCGCCGCCGAGCGTCTTCGACACCGTCATGATGTCGGGCGTGACACCGAGATAAGACGCAGCGAACCAGTGACCGAGCCGGCCGAACGCCGTCTGTGCCTCGTCGAAGATCAGCAGCATGCCGCGTTTTTTTGCTTCCGTTTGCAGCGCATCGAAGTAACCGTCGGGCGGGACGATGACGCCCCCCGCGCTGATCACCGGCTCGGCGATGATCGCCGCCGGCGCGCCCGCCGACTGCATGTCGAACATTTCGAAGCCAACATTCATGCAGGTGCGGTCGCATTTGTCGCGGCAATGTTTGACCGGGCAGCGGTAGGCGTTCGGTTCCGGGATCACGAAGGTGCCCGGCATGCCGGGGCCGTAACCCTTGCGGTCGCTGGCGAACGACACCGATCCGGCATTGCCGGTGACGCCGTGCCACGAGCCGCCGAGCCCGATCACTTCGAACCCACCCGTGGCGAGCTTGGCCATCTTGATCGCGGCATCGTTACTCTCGCTGCCGGTGTTGAGCAGCAGCGATCTGCGCAGCGGCCGCGGGACAATTTTCGCCAGCGCCTCGGCCAGCTGAACGACGCTGCGCGGGATCATTCCCGAAAACAGGTGCAGCGCGCTGTCGCAGCTTTTCTTGATCGCAGCCACAATGTTCGGGTGGCTATGGCCGACGGTGGCGCACATCTGGCCCGACGTGAAGTCCAGGATCTTGTTGCCGCTGGCGTCCCACAGGTAGCACCCTTGCGCTTTCTCGACGATCTCCGGATAGACATCGCCGCCGTAGCGAATCAGATGGTCGCGAAAGTTGCTTTGCATTTTGTGGAGTTTGGACCCCTCGACAGGCAGGTTCCATGTTAACCAATGCTCGCGACGAAGATCGGACCTTCGTCATCGACCTCGAATGCAGCCTGACCGGCGCGAAGTTTCCCGCCGATACGGTGGCGGGTCTGTCGCACGCGGGACGGCCGCTGCTGGTCCGCTATGACCTGCCAGCGCTGGCGCGTTCGATCACCAAGGACACGTTGATAAAGCGTGCACCTTGTATGTGGCGCTACCGCGAATTCCTGCCGGTACGCCATGCGCGAAATATCGTATCTCTCGGTGAAACGATGACACCGCTCATCGGTGCGCCCGGCATGGCGCAGCGTCTGGGCGCAGGCGAAATCTGGGTCAAGGACGAAGGCCGGCTTCCTACCGGTTCCTTCAAGTCGCGCGGGATCTCGGTAGCCGTCTCGATGGCGAAGGAATTCGGCATCCGGCGCATCGTCATACCGACGGCAGGCAATGCGGGCGCTGCACTGGCAGCCTACTGCGCGCGGGCAGGCATCGAGTCTTTCGTCTTCTGCCCGGACGACGCGCCCGAAATCACGGTGGCTGAAATTGGGCTGTTTACCAACCACGTCTGGCGCGTCAACGGAATAATCACCGAGCTCGGCCCGATCATCCAAGGCGGCCATGCGGACATGGGCTGGTTCGATGTCTCGACCCTGAAAGAGCCGTACCGGGTCGAGGGCAAGAAAACGATGGGGCTCGAGCTGGCCGAGCAGTTCGCGTGGGAGTTGCCCGACGTCATCTTCTATCCCACCGGGGGCGGCACCGGACTGATCGGCATGTGGAAGGCGTTCGACGAGTTGGAGGCCATCGGCTGGATCGGAAAAAAGCGTCCGAAGATGGTGGCCGTCCAGTCTCGAAACTGCGCACCGATCGTGCGTGCCTTCGAAAACGGCACCGAGTTCGCGCAGCCGTGGGAAAACGCGTCGACCAACATTCCAGGCGTGCGCGTGCCATCAACGATCGGCGATCAGCTTATCTTGCGTGTCCTCCGGCAAAGCCAGGGTTTCGCAATTGCCATCGATGATGACGAGGTCGAGCCGGCCCGCGCCGAGTTGGCCGCCGCTGACGGCATCCATGTGTGCCCGGAAGGCGCTGCAACGCTCGTTGCCTACCGCCATGCTTTGGCACAAGGGCGCATCGGCAAGGGCGAGCGTGCGATCCTGTTCAACTGCGCGAGCGGATTGAAGTATCCGATGCCGCCGGTGACGCGCACGTTGGACCGTCACCAACCGATCGATTACTTCTCGCTGTAAGCGGACCGAACCAGAGTTCCCTGTGAAGGCAACCGATCACTCACGCGTGCTCACGCTGTTGCTCTTCGCGACGCTGCTTGCGCTCGCCATCTCGGGCTGGCGTCCCTACGACCGCGTTACATGGCTGATGGAGGTCGCGCCAGTGATCATCGCGCTACCGATCCTGATCGTGACTCGTGGCAACTTTCCGCTCACCACTCTGCTCTACGTGCTGATCTTCCTGCATGCGCTGGTGCTGATCCTCGGCGGCGCCTACACGTATGCGCGCGTACCGCTTGGCGCCTGGGTGCAGCAGGCGTTCGACCTATCGCGTAATCCCTACGACAAGCTCGGGCATTTCATGCAAGGGTTTGTACCAGCCATGGTGGCGCGTGAGATTCTGATCCGCGGCGAGTACGCGCGTGGGCGCCGCATGATTGCCTTCTTGTGCATCTGCATCGCGCTCGCGATCAGCGCCCTGTACGAGCTCGTCGAGTGGTGGGCGGCACTGGCGCTTGGCCAGGGCGCCGACGAATTCCTCGGCACACAGGGCGACCCGTGGGATACGCAGTCCGACATGTTCTGCGCCGGCCTTGGCGCAGTGTTTGCTTTGTTTGCACTCTACGCGGTACACGATCGGCAACTTGCCGCGTTAAGCCGCTAACTGCGGGTCATTCATCACCCATTGTCGAATAGTCCGCAGGGTGCGTACGTAATCGGCCATTCAGCGGATTGCGGGTTCTCTATAACAATCGCACTGTCACATAAGTGAACTACAAGTTGAACAGAACAAAAGTTTGGAGATGGCGATGTTGATGCGAGTACGTGAGCGAGCCAATGAAGTACAGATCGAGTTGTCCGGTGTTGCCGGCCGACAGGAATCGGTACTGGCGGCGCTCGACGCCTGCCAGCGTTGCATCTCCGGTCCCAGTTCGGCTCCCGCATCGGTCAGCGTTCGCGCACGAGCCGACGGCATGCAGGTTCGCCT
>JBDTQZ010000374.1:0-3450 GCA_039931935.1 Burkholderiaceae bacterium
CGCAGTCACTTGCGATGCTGTCGGACTTTATCGGCAAGCCCGTGTCGATGCAGGTCGAGACGGTGTATTCGCAGGAGCAGTACGACGTCGTGCTGATGTAGCGATGAGCTCCGGCACCCGCGTTCTGCTGATGGTGGCGACTCTCGCGGGCGGGCTCGCCGCCGACGTGTACACCAACATCGTCGGACAAACGATGATTGGCCTGATCGTTTGGCTGACGCTCTTCTCTTTGCTATCCGATGTCGACCGGGACACGCGATTCGCATTGATGGCGTGCCTAGTGATCGCCACCGCGGGTGAGATCGTGTTGTCGCTGGGTTGGGGCCTTTACACATATCGGCTCGACAACATTCCGTTGTTCGTACCACCAGGGCATGTGTTGATGCTCCTGCTCGGGTTTTCACTCGCTCGCCGAATGCCGGAGGCCGTCGCGCTCGCAATCATCGGCAGTGCGGGCGTTTACTCGCTTGCGGCAGCTGCAGCAGGAGTCGACACGCTAGGCGCTTTGTTATTTCTGGTGCTTGCCGCAGCATCGCTCGCAATGCCAACCCACCGCCGTCTGTATGCGAGCACGTTTGTGCTAGCGCTCGCGTTGGAGTTGTACGGTACGTGGCTCGGCAATTGGAGTTGGGCGCGTGAAGTCCCTGGAATGCCGCTGGTAACAACCAACCCGCCGGGGGCGGCCGGCGCCTTTTACAGCGCTCTGGATGCGCTGGTGTTGCTGGCTTCGGTCGGGATAGTGCCGCGGCTGAGTGCGTGGGTTGCCGCACTAAATCAGCTTCACGCCAGGCGCCGGCAGCGCTTAACCACCAACCGTGTAATGCCGCTCGAGCTCCAACGCGCTGCGGCCTTCGGTCAGCAGTTGGCCAAGATACTGCGCGATCGCGCCCATGCCGCTTTTGCCGGCCGTCTGTTCGGCTTCCGTGTTGTAGTTCGTGTTCGTGTTGACGTCGTAGACGACGCGTTCACCGTCGGATCGCACAACAAACTCGATGCCGGCGACGCCGATGCCATTGTTTCGAAGAAAGCGCTCGTAGCGTGAAATCTGATCCGGCGTGATAACCCCCTCGACGATCTCGAACTTCTTGCCTCCGGGCGTGGCCGGGCAGAACGCGTCGAGTTCACACGCATCCGCCGGACATAGTTCGAAGCCGCCGGTGGCGTCGATCTTCACTAGATAGAGAAAGCGCCCGCCGACGAATTCGGCCCGAAAGATGTGTCCGGTCTCGCTGCGTATGTATTCCTGCACCAGCAGCGTGCCGTCGATCGTGTCCGGCAACTCGCCGCGCTCGGCCACATCCACGATCTGCTCCGGCGTTTCGTACAGCCGCACGCCCAACCCCTTGCCACTGCGATTGGGCTTGATAATCAATGGGCCCTGCGCGAACGCTGACAGCGCATCGGCAAGCGCGTGCTGGCCAACGACCGCGACGGTCTTTGGCACAGGGATGCCTTCGCGTGCAAGCCGCATGTACTGGCGCGTCTTGCTGATCTCCAGGTCCAGCGCACGGCTGTCGTTAACCACGACTCGACCATGGCGCTCGAGCCACGCAAGAACGGTCGCGGTGAGCTCGGATGAGTAGCGGTGATCGCGCGTGTGCGACGACGCGCTCATCCGGTTATAGAAGACGCCGTGCGGAGGCAGGCCGCTCAGGTCAACAGCCCATTGGTCCAGATACCACTCAGCGTACGGCAGGTTGCGCTCGGCAAATGCTTTGCGCAGCGGAATGACCCAGTCGTTGTTTTCGTGAAGGACGTAAATCTTTGCCATGCCAGCCTCGGCTAGACGATGGCCGAGTATGTCTGCCGGCCCGCACCGGCAACAGAACAATCCCGTATTTGGTTAGACGTGTGCCGCATGAAGTCGCAAGTGTGCTTTCGGCGTTATGCCGTGTGCGCATGCACACCCATTGAGCTAATGTTCCCGACAAAGCAGTGCCAACAACGGAGGCGCAAATGACCCTACCAGCGTGCGTAATTACGGCGTCCGTTTGATTTCGGTCGCGGGCATTCTTGGCGCAGCGGTTTCGCTCTACAACTACTTCTCTGCAGAGAGCGGCATTAGTGGTACCCATGGCGCCATGTCGGTCGTAGTGTCGAGCGCTGTACTCTTTCTCTTCGGCTTTGCGATCGGCGCCGATCGAGCGCGACGTCGTTCGTTGCGAGTGGTCATTAGCGTCGCCTGCCTATTTGTCATCCTTGGAACCGCGTTCGCTGGCTACCTCCTCAACAGTCAAGCGCTCGTTGTTCTAATGGTTGTCGCTCAGCTTCGGATCTACTGTTGGGCGGGCCGTCGGTCGCGATTTAGTAGCAACCGAACTGGCAAAGCAGCTCGCGGAAACCCGACACCGTCTGGCGGTTCGCACGAAGTAGGACAACTGCGCTCAGGCCTTCTTGTCGCGCGGCAGGCGACCCAACAGATAGAACTCATCGTTCGGCCGCATTCCGATCATGTTCGCCATTCGATTCGACAGCGCGAAAAACGCGGCAATGGCGCCGATGTCCCAGATGTCTTCATCGCTGAAGCCATGCTTGCGAAGCACATCGAAGTCGGCATCGTCGATCGTTGACGATGCGGTAGCGACCTTCATCGCAAAAGCCAGCATCACCTTCTGACGCTCCGTGATGTCCGCTTTCCGATAGTTGACCGCGATCTGATCGGCAATCAGTGTTTGTTTTTCGTACGCCCGCAGAATCGCACCGTGCGCAACGATGCAGTACAGGCAGTCGTTGGCGCCACTGGTGGCAACGACGATCATTTCCCTTTCACCTTTCGTCAGCCCCGAATCGCGCAGCATCAGCGCGTCGTGGTACGCGAAGAACGCACGGCACTCGTCGGGCCGGTGTGCCAATGTCAGGAACACATTCGGCACGAAGCCCGCTTTTTCCTGTACTTCGAGCATGCGTGCGCGCAAATCTTCGGGCACGTCGTCGATCGACGGCACCGGATAGCGGCTGATCGGTTTCTCGGCAGGGTTGATCTCTTTCATTTGACCTGCTCGGGCAGTTCGGTCCGCTGCGCGGGCGAATGTGTCGCGAACTGAATCTCGTACAAGTGCGCGTATAGACCTCCATGCGCCAACAACTGTCGATGGCTTCCGATTTCGACGATTCGTCCGTGTTCGAGCACGACGATGCGGTCAGCGCGCTCGATCGTTGATAGCCGATGCGCAACGACGAACGTGGTTCGGCCTTGCATCAGCCGCTCGAGCGATGTCTGTATGTAGCGCTCGGACTCAGAGTCGAGTGCCGAAGTGGCTTCGTCGAGCAACAGGATCGGGGCGTCCTTGAGTAACGCACGCGCGATAGAAATCCGCTGGCGTTGACCGCCGGACAGCCTGACCGCGCTTTCCCCGATCGGCGAATCGAAACCTTTCGGCAGCGATTCAATCAGCGGCAACAGGAACGCCGCCTCCGCCACTTCACGCACTCGCTCCTTCGAAGCAGCGC
>JBDTQZ010000375.1:0-3439 GCA_039931935.1 Burkholderiaceae bacterium
CAGATCGGGTCCGGCTTGGCGGCAACTCTGAGCGGGACGCTAGTTCAGCGCCTGCCGTCGGGTGCGCTGCTGCACTACAACTGGGTCGGATGGATCGCAGCGGCAGCCACACTGGTGGCAATCTGGTGGGTCGGCAGTATCGAAACGCTCGATGCCGCGCCTGCCGTACCCATCATCGAAGATCCGATTTGTTAGGTGCGCTTCCTGCGGCTCTTCGCAGCTTTTTTCCGGGCAGCTTTTGCAGGCGTTGTGTTCGGTGTACTGGCCGCGGCGGTCGCGATTTTTGTGAATTGGTCCTGCAAGGTGCTCCACCAAGCAGCTGGATTCAGCGGCGCGGCAATGGCCGCCGTTTGAGCAGCCGATCGCTTGCTTGTGCGCGGGCTCGACTTCTTCGGCGCGGCAGGTGCCGGAACCGCCAGAGCCGAGCTCGCCTCTTCGGCCTTCATCGCAGCGAGCCCAAGAGCGACTTCCGGCGGCGCGTTGGGCGGCAACCTCGGCACTGTCTGAGATCTGCCAAGCATCGGGGCCAGCATCGCGCCGCTGATCCCCTTTAGTGTTGCAATCGTCGCACGCTGCACCTCGAGGCTTTGAATCGTCGTGCGCAAGATGCTGGCGTTCAGCTCAAGCCACTGCTCGACCGCGCGCAGATCGGCAATACGCTTTTCGAGCTCGTTGACGTCCAGCGTGGGTGCAAACATGTTCGGCAATTGCTGTGGAATGCGCGAGGCCATCGATGCGAGGTTCCCTGCGCTCGGCAATTGAGGGATTCCGGGAAGCCCGGCGAAGCCCCACATCTTTTTCATTAGCTCAAGACTGTCGCCCACCGGATTGGTGAAAGGCAAACTACCCGAACGCTTGGTTGTCATGCGGCCTCCGATCTGCGCTGCAATGGCACTATCTTCTGCTCGATCGCTCCAAAAATCGATCGTCCATTTTCATCGAACATTTCGATGCGCACCTGATCGCCGTACTTCATGAACGGCGTCTTCGCGGCGCCTTGCTCGATCATTTCAAGGCTTCGCTTTTCAGCGATGCAGCAGTAGCCGCGGCTCCGGTCGACATTCGATACGGTGCCTGAGCCGATGATCGATCCGGCGCGCAAGCTACGCGTTTTGGTCACGTGCGCGATCAGCTGCGAGAAATTGAACGTCATATCGTCGCCCGCGTTTGGCTCGCCGACTTTTTCGCCGTTCCAGTGCACCGTTAGCGGCCGATGAACCTTGTCGTCACGCCACGCACTGCCGAGCTCATCAGGCGTAATCGCAACCGGCGAGAACGCCGTGGCGGGCTTGCTCTGAAAAAATCCAAACCCCTTCGCGAGCTCGGCAGGGATCAAGTTGCGCAAGCTGACGTCGTTGACCAGCATCAGCAAGCGAATATGCGGCCCAATCGCTTTCGGCTTTGTTCCCATCGGTACGTCGCCGGTGATCACCGCAACCTCGGCTTCGAAGTCGATGCCGTGCTCTTCACTCGGACACACGATGTCGTCGTGCGGCCCGAGCAGATCGTCGCTGCCGCCCTGATACATCAACGGATCGGTCCAAAACGACGGCGGCATCTCAGCGCCGCGCGCCTTGCGCACCAGCTCGATATGGTTGACGTAAGACGACCCGTCGGCCCATTGGTACGCCCGCGGCAACGGTGCCATCGCCCGCTTCGAGTCGAATGCGAACGCGTGGCGTGCACGGCCTTCGTTCAGGGTTTGATATAAATCCTTGAGTTGTGGTGCGAGAAAATCCCAGTCATCGAGCACGGTTTGCAGCCGCGAGGTCACCGCTGCGGCGTGGACTGCCAGCGATAAGTCGCGCGAAACTACGACCAGTTGTCCGTCACGTGAGCCGTCCGTCAGTGTTGCCAGCTTCATCGAGCGTTTGACACACGCATATCCACGGTATCTTAGCGGTCGCGAATCAGTGTTCATGCGCCGCACGCTTTCGCGGCGCACGTCCAAATTGATCATGTCGACCGGCGTTTTCGACCCCAGGTGGCGGGGCCTGTCCTTATGGCGGGCCGCGTGGGTATTTGTCCTGGTGCTGCTATTTCACGTGTGGGCGCTGTACGTCTTTTCGAGCGGCCTGTCCGCAGCCGTCCCCGCGGACGCGACGCAGACGACCTTGTCGGTATCGCTGCTCGCCCCGCCACCCGCAGCGACGCCAAAGGCAGAGCCGCCCAAGCCGGCGCCACGACCGCGCCGACGCAACGCGCCCACGATCACGCCGACGGTCGTCCCTGCTCCAACGCCCGAGCCGTTAGTCGAACCGCAGCCGGAACCGCTGCCGGAACCGCCGCCGGAACCTCCACCTGTCCCGCCGACGGTCGCGGCCGAGCCGCCTGCTTCACCGACCGCGCAAGCGACAGCATTGCCGCTCGGCGCGCAGGCGTTGCCGACCAACGGCCGCATTGTCTATCGAACGTCGTACACGCGGCTGATCGGCATCAGGGCGCTTACCTATGTCGATTGGTCGATCGACCCCGACAAAGCGACTTACGAGCTCTGGCTACGCACCGTCGATCCGGCGGGACTGCTCGATCTGCGGTCGACCGGCACGTTGAAGTCATTCGGCATCGCGCCCGACAACTACATCGAGAAGATCGAGATCGCCAATCGCGAATTGCGTGCTGACTTTGATTGGAAAATGAGCGCAGTCAGCTTTGTCGGCCGCGGCGCTGGCCAACCGGTGACCTTTGGCGAAGGCACGCAGGACCCGCTCTCATTGCAGTTTCATCTGCCGTTACTGGCGCAGGCGTATCCGTGGCGCTTCTCGCCGGGGTCCGAGGTGACGTTCGCGGTCGCACGCCGCAACGTTGAGAAATACTCGTTCGTCGTCGAAGGATTCGAGACGACACGCATCGACGGCACCGATGTGATGACGCTCAAGATCGATCGCAAGCGCGGACCGGAGGCAAATCGCAGGGTCGAGATCTGGATGGCCCCCGAGTTTCAGTGGTTGCCGGTGCGACTGCGCTTCACTGATACCAACGATGAAGTGTGGGACAGCATCTTGGCGCAACTGCCCACCGACCCACCCCCGCCCGATCGGATCGTGCAGGAGCCGGTGAAGCCGTAAGCATTGCGCCTCGACATCACGCCGCCTTTGGCGTGATGTTGATGACCTGCGCCTTGACTTGCCCGCGCAACCGCGCCAGTAGGCCGTCCCACTTGATCCGCGCAACTTTCAGATTGCCTTCCTTGATGTGACCGTAGCCCCTGATGTCGTCCGGAATGCTGGCAAGCTGAACGGCGACATCCTGATTGTCGGCTGAAAGACGCGATAGGATTTCTTCGACTGTGGCTTCGTATTCCCCGATCAATGCGCGCTCGGTCCGGCGCTCCGCGGTGTAGCCGAACACATCGAACGCCGAGCCTCGCAGAAACTTCAAGCGTGCGAGCACCGAGAACGCCGACATCATCCACGGGCCAAAGCGCTTCTTCGCGATC
>JBDTQZ010000376.1:0-3431 GCA_039931935.1 Burkholderiaceae bacterium
AGCGCTCGATGACTGCGTTAAGTGTCAACCTGAACAAGGTGGCGCTAGTCCGAAACACGCGAAGCAATGGGATCCCGAGCGTGCTACACGCCGCGCGAATCGCGCTCGAAGCTGGCGCCGACGGCATCACCGTACATCCGCGCCCCGATGGACGCCACGTACGTGCGGCCGATGTAGCTGAACTCGCCGCGTTACTGCGTCAATGGCCGGCCGCCGAATTCAACGTCGAGGGCAATCCGTCGCACGGGCTACTGGACTACGTGCAGCAGGTGCATCCACAGCAGTGCACTTTCGTTCCGGACGAATCCGGTGCATTCACCTCCGACCATGGCTGGGATCTGCCTGCCCAGATCGATGAGCTGCGTCCCATGATCGAGCGGGCCAAATCGCTCGGCGTGCGCGTCAGCCTGTTCATGAATCCTCTGCCGGAAGCGATGCAGCACGCCGCCGCCGCGGGTGCCGATCGCGTTGAGTTGTATACGGAGCCGTACGCAAAGGCGTTCGGCACACCTAAGCAGGCCGAGGTGCTGGCGCAATACGCGACCGCCGCTGAAGCGGCGTTGCGCGTAGGTGTCGGCATCAATGCCGGCCATGATCTGAATCGTGACAATCTGGCCACATTCCTGAGCGCGGTCCCGGGCGTGTCGGAGGTGTCGATCGGCCACGCGCTGATTGCCGACTCGATTGAGTTTGGGCTCGGGCCCACGGTGCGCCTGTATCAGGCGGAGATTCGAAAGGCTCAAGTGGGACTTCGCCATCGATGATTTTCGGAGTCGGTATCGACATCATCGAGATTGACCGCATCGCGGCCAGCTACGCGCGCTTCGGCGAGCGCTTCGCGCGTCGGATTCTGGGCGCACGCGAGTTCGAGCGCTTTCAAATTCGGCGCGCTCGGTCGGACAAGCGCGGCTTGGCGTTTCTGTCGACACGCTTCGCCGGCAAGGAGGCAGTGGCGAAGGCGCTTGGACTCGGCATGCGATCCCCAATGCGCTGGCACGCAGTGGAAATTCTGAACGATGCGTCAGGACGACCCGTCGCTTCGGTTCACTCGGACCTGCGGCGCTTTGTCGAGCGGCATCGGCTGCGATTGCACGTCTCGTTGACCGACGAACAGACCACCGCTGCCGCGTATGCGATCGCCGAAGTCATCGAATGACTCGACTCGGCGAATGACTCGACTCGGACCGGTTGCGGTTGGAGTACAGGGAACGGTGCTGAGCGCTGCGGACCGCGAGCGGCTCGCGCATCCGCTGGTCGGCATCGTGATCCTGTTCAGTGCGAACTACGAGTCGCCCGCGCAACTGATCGGTTTGTGCCGCGATATTCACGCCGTGCGCAATCCGCCGCTATTGATCGTGGTCGATCACGAAGGCGGGCGCGTGCAGCGCTTTCGCGATGGATTTACGCGCTTGCCGCCGATGCGCCGGCTAGGCGAATGGTGGGACCGCGACGTTCTGCTCGCATGCCGGGTCGCAGCGTCACTCGGCTACGTGCTGGGTGCCGAGTTGCGCGCGCACGGGGTCGATATGACGTTCGCACCGGTGCTCGACATTGATCATGGCCGCAGTAGCGTGATCGGCGATCGCGCATTGCACTCCGATCCGAGGGTCGTGAGCATGCTGGCAGCCCACTTGACGCATGGATTGTTGATCGCTGGCATGGCCAATTGCGGAAAACACTTCCCGGGGCACGGGTGGGCCGAGGCCGACTCGCACATCGCGCTTCCGGTCGACGATCGTGACCGGACAGACATCCTGAAAAATGATGCGGCTCCGTATCGCTGGCTGGGACCGATGCTCGCGGGTGTGATGCCGGCGCACGTCGTCTATACGCACATTGACCTGCAGCCGGCTGGGTTTTCGCGGCACTGGATCAACCAGGTTCTACGAAGCGAGCTGGGTTTCACTGGTGCGGTGTTCAGCGATGACTTGCTGATGACGGGCGCAGGCGCAGCCGGCAACGTCGCTGAGCGCGCATCCACCGCGCTGGACGCCGGTTGCGACTTCGCTCTGGTCTGCAACGACACCGCAGCGATGGATCAGGTGTTGGGCGCAGTCAAATGGAAGCGCACGGCCGCATTTGATGCGCGACTCGCGCGGTTGCAGCCGCGCGGGAAAGCATCAACGATGGCAGAGCTTGCCGGTCACGAGGTGTATCGCAATGCGCGCGGCGATCTTGCTGAAATGGCTGAAAAGCGGGCGATCGGTAGAGCCGCTGCGCCTTAACGCCTCCAGTGCTCTAGGCCCGCTCGATGTAGCTTCCATCGTCGGTGTTCACGCGGATTTTTTCTCCGATATTGACGAACGGTGGGACTTGTACGCTGATTCCCGTTTCCAGAGCCGCTGGTTTGAAGCTAGTAGTGGCGGTGGCGTTCTTGATGCCGGGCTCGGTATCTACGACGGCAAGAGTCACCGTTGTCGGCAACTGAATTCCGATCGCGCGCCCGTTGTGAAAGTTGATTTCGACCTGCAAATTGGGGAGTAGATAGCCCGTCTGGCCTTCAAGGAAATCGGCGCCCAAAGACAACTGTTCGTACGTTTCGTTGTCCATGAAGACGTAGGCTTCGCCGTCCTGGTACGAATAGGTCATCGCGCGGCGATCGATGAAGGGCCGCTCGATGCGATCATCGGTCGATAGCCGCTCGTTGCGCTTCTGGCCGGTTTCGATGTCCTTGATTTCAATCTGCATGTAAGCGCCGCCGCGGCCACCCACGTGTACGTGATAGCTTTTCAGCACGCGCCAGACTTTCTTGTCGAGCTCGAGCAAATTGCCGACACGGATTTCGGTCGCAAGAATCTTTGCCATTGGAGTCCTGATTATTTTGGAAGGCCGGTGAACCTACAATTGCCGCTCACCGAAGGCCCGCGATTATAGGTGGGCTAGCTCTCTTTCTTATTTGTGAACGCACCCACTGCCACTTTCGATCCCAAGCCGGTATTAGCCGGCCTGCCGCACTTGCCCGGTGTGTATCGGATGCTCGCTGCCGATGGCGCTGCGCTGTATGTTGGCAAGGCGCGCGACTTGCGAAAGCGCGTGTCGTCGTACTTCAACAAAAACGTCGGCCCGTGGACAGGTCACATGCTGGCGCGTGTCGCGCGCATCGAAACGACGGTCACGCGGTCCGAAGCCGAGGCGCTGTTGCTCGAAAACACGCTGATCAAATCGCTCGCGCCGCGCTACAACGTCGTCTTTCGCGACGACAAGTCGTATCCGTATTTGAAGTTCACCGTGCATCGGTTTCCGCGCATTGCGTACTACCGCGGAGCTGTCGATCGGCGCGCGCAATATTTTGGACCGTATCCGAACGCGTGGGCGGTCAAGGACAGCATTCAGTTACTGCAGAAAGTCTTTCGCCTGCGTACGTGCGAGGACACGGTGTTCGCCAATCGCTCGCGGCCGTGCCTGCTGCATCAGATACAGCGCTGCAGCGC
>JBDTQZ010000377.1:0-3418 GCA_039931935.1 Burkholderiaceae bacterium
TGCTGTTGGCGCTGTACGCACTGGTGCCTGCTCTACTTGCCGTGCGCGCCGGTCGCTGGCTCGATGAAGTGGGAGCGTTTCGTCCGCTGCTGTTGGGCACGGTCATGATGACAGTCGGAGCCACGCTCCCGGCGGCGTTTCCTTACGCGACCGCCGACGTTGCGCCCCTGCTGGTCGCCAGCGCGCTCCTTGGCACCGGCTTCATGTACGTGCAAATGACGATGCAGAATCTGGTCGGCATCATGTCCGAGCCGGGCAGCCGGCCGGCAGCGTTCTCGATGTTGGCGCTCGGCTTTTCAACATCGGGCTTGATCGCGCCGGTCGCGAGCGGATTTTTGATCGACAGCGTCGGCCATCGCGTCACATTCGCGTTGATCTTCTTACTGATGATTGTGAGCGTTGTCATATTGCTCGTGCAGCGCTCGCTGTTGCCCGCGCCGCACCCGCACGAGGCAACTATGGAGTCGCGCCACCCGTTCGACCTGCTGCGCTACCCGGCGGTGCGCAATGTGCTGATCGTTAGCGGAATGATTTCGATGTCTTGGGATTTGCAGCAGTTCCTGGTTCCCGTTTATGGCACGAGCATCGGACTGTCGGCTTCGCAAATCGGCCTCGTGCTCGGCAGCTTTGCGGCGGCAACCTTTGCCATTCGGCTCGCGATGCCCACGTTGTCGCGCCGCTATCGCGAATGGCAGGTGCTGCTTTTCACGCTGATCACCGCTGCCATCGGCTTCGCGCTGATTCCCTTCTTTACGACGCTCGCGCCTTTGATGGCCGTAGCTTTCCTGCTCGGCCTCGGCCTTGGCGCGGCGCAACCGAACGTGATGTCACTGCTGCACGACCGGTCGCCTGCCGGACGCATCGGCGAAGCGCTCGGCGTGCGCACGACGATCATGAACTCCAGCCATGTCGTCCTGCCGCTCGTGTTCGGTGCGTTCGGCTCCGTGCTCGGCGCCGGGCCGGCATTCTGGTTGATGGCGAGCCTGCTGGGCGCCGGAGGCTGGACTGCCTGGCGCCGCATGAACGTCGAGAAACCACCCGCATGAACAAGGTGCCGTTCGATTTTCCTGGACGCGTTACTGCTGAGCAGCAAGCGGCATCGCTGCATCAGGCACTGGCCGGCTGGAGCGCGACCTCGCCGATGTGGCTGTTTGGCTATGGCTCGCTGATCTGGAATCCTGAAGTCACCTACGACCGCCGCATCACTGCGCGTGTGCACGGGTACCACCGTCGCCTGTGTTTATGGAGCCGCGTGAACCGCGGCACGCTCGATTGCCCCGGGCTGGTCGCAGGGCTCGACCGCGGCGGGTCGTGCGCCGGCATTGTGTACCGGTTACCTGCCGAAACTGCACGGCATGAGCTCGAGCGGCTGTGGGATCGCGAGATGTTCATGGGCTCGTACGCGCCGCGCTGGCTCGGTTGCCGGTTGAATGCAGACGCCGCAGAAGGTCGGCTCGTCTCGGCGCTCGCATTTGTCGTGCGTCGTGAGGCTCAAAACTACGCAGGCAAACTGACCGAGCCCGAAATACTCGCGGTCTTCGAGCGCGGTAGCTGCGGCCGCTTCGGCACCAGCCTGGACTATCTGATCAAGACGGTGAGCTCGCTGCGTGAGCACGGTTTGCGCGATCCACACCTCGAACAACTCGCACGCCATGCAGGCGCTCAAGTGCCTAAGATGAGGCCATGAATATCGCGGACTTGCGCATTGAATACAAGCGTGGCGAGCTCGACGAGGAGCATGCGGATGCCGATCCGATCGCACAATTTTCGCTGTGGTGGGACGAGGCGAGCGCAGCGCAGGTGCGCGAAGCCAACGCAATGACACTTGCCACCGCCGAAGCCGATGGCAAGCCCTCGGCTCGCACGGTGCTGCTAAAGGGCTTTGACCAGTCGGGCTTTGTCTTTTTCACCAACTACGAAAGCCGCAAGGGCGCGGAGCTCGCCGCGAACGCGCGTGCTGCACTGCTCTTTTTCTGGCCCGAGCTCGAACGACAGGTTCGCATCGACGGCGTGGTCGAACGCACGACCGCGCAAGAATCGGACGAGTACTTTCGCAGCCGTCCGCTGGCGAGCCGCATTGGCGCATGGGCCTCACCGCAGAGTCAACCGATCCCCGGCAAAACCTGGCTGATGGCACGCGTGGCGGAAATGGCCCTACGGCACGCGACGGCACCGAGCCGGCCGCCGTACTGGGGGGGCTATCGAATGGTGCCCAATGCGATCGAATTCTGGCAGGGGCGGCCCTCACGGCTACACGATCGACTGCTCTATACGAGGACAACCGCGACAACAGATACCGGATGGACGCGAGCTCGCCTCGCGCCCTAGGTATCGGCTCCCCACGCTTCGTTGACGTACCGCGTCTTCGCCCTTCACCTTTCACGTTTCACTGCGGTTTCTGCGGCTATCATCCGCGCACCACAGCAAGAGCGCCGGGAGAGCATTGATGGCTGACCAGCAGATCTCGATCATCATTGTCGAGGACGAGCCGGAGTTTCGGCGGCGCTTCGTGCAGATCGTGGAGAACGAGCCAAGCATGAAGCTCGTCGGCGCGGCGTCCAACAAGCGTGAAGCGCAAGCGATCATCGATCGCGAATCGTTCGAAGTGATGCTGATCGATCTCGGTTTGCCCGACGGTAGCGGCATCGAACTGATCCGCCAGGTCAGCCAGAAAAAGCCCGACGTCGACATCATGGTCGTCACGGTGTTCGGCGACGAGCAGCATGTCGTGTCATCGATCGAAGCGGGTGCCACCGGCTACATTTTGAAAGACTCGGCGCCGGCCGACGTTATCTCGTGCATTCGCTTATTGCGGGCCGGCGGGTCGCCCGTTAGTCCGGTTGTGGCACGCAGCGTGTTGCGCGCGATTCGCAACCGGATGAGCACGACTGCGCCCGCACGACTGCCGGGTACCGAGCAGAACCCGCTGTCCGCCCGCGAGACTGAAATCCTGCAGTTGCTGGCGAAGGGCATGAGCTTCAACGAGATCGGTGACATTCTCGGCATATCCCCACACACCGTGACCGCGCACATCAAGAAAATCTATCGCAAGCTGGCAGTTCACTCACGCGGCGAAGCGGTGTACGAAGCGACTCAGATGGGATTGCTAAAAAACTAGTGCCGGAGCACTTGCGCGCCGGCACCGTAGCCGGCATCGTCCATGCATTCGCGCGCGCTCTCGCGCTGTTCCTGGCACTTTGTTTCGTTGCACCGCTAGCGGCCGCCGACGAGACGATCAAGATCGATCGGATCGAGTGGATTTCCGGCTCGCGCGGCGCTTTTCCGAGCCCTGACTCGCTTTGGCAGTCGCACGCGTTGCCGTTGCGCTGGTCGTCGGGAAGCGGCACACGGCAAGGCGTCTGGATCCGCCTGATGTTCAATACTCCAGAGATTCCCGTTGACGGTTGGAGCATGCTGC
>JBDTQZ010000378.1:0-3414 GCA_039931935.1 Burkholderiaceae bacterium
GATGCCACCGTTGTCGATGGATAACTCCTGGAGGTCACATGAATCGCTTTAACTACTCGTATTCGTCTGACGCATCGGTGATGGCGGCGCTCCGAGCCGCCGCCATAGCGCGCGGTGTCGCCGGTGGCATCGTCATCGGTTGCATCGTTGCCGTTGCGACGCTAACAGGCTGTCAGCAGCAACCGGTATCAGCCAGCCGCGTACTCGACGCCGGTGTCGTGCAATCCACTCCGTCTCAGGAATCGGATGCAAGCTTGGACGAGCAATTACGCCTCGATCCTAGTGAAATCATGTTCTACAGCTCGAACGTGCATGGCTGAGTGATGAGTTGCGTAGAGCAGCTGCGATCCATTCACGACAGCGAACGAAAGTTTGTGCCATGAGCAGCCTGCTGATTCTTCTGTTGTGTCTTGCGGCAGGCATGGCATTACGTTGGAACGGCCGTCTGCCCGAAAGTGCTCCGGCCGCGTTCAACGCTTACGTCATCAATGTCGCGCTACCGGCGCTGGTTTTGGTCCATCTGCACCGCGCGGACTTGACGTTCGATCTGCTGGCGAGCGCGGCGGGCGCCTGGCTGATGCTCGGCACGGCTGCACTCTTCTTCGCGTTCTTTGCGCGGCGGGCACAGCTGGACCCGCGGACCACCGGTGCTCTGATCCTGACTGGAGGGTTGGCCAATACTTCATTTGTCGGCCTGCCGATGATCGAAGCATGGATCGGCCGCGACGGTCTTCCATACGGAATCGTGATCGACCAGCTGGGCTCATATCTGGCGCTCTCGACCTTTGGCCTGCTGGTGGCGGCGCGTTACAGCGGCCAGCCTCTTCACTGGAGTGAAATGGCACGCCGCATCGGCACGTTCCCGCCCCTGGTGGCACTGGTCATTGCGCTCGTTCTCCGGCCAGTTACGTTTCCTCCGGTGCTTGATGACGCACTCGCTCGCCTAGGCGCCACTGTCGCACCGATCGCGCTTCTGTCGGTCGGCTGTCAGTTGCGGCTGGGCGCATTGCGCACACACCTAAACGCTGTTGCTCTCGGACTGGGGTACAAGCTCGTGGTCGGCCCGTTGGTGATCGCGCTCGCGCTAGTGTTGCTGTTTCAACTGGATGCGCCAACCACGAGCCTTGCACGCACAGTCATTGTGTTCGAGGCCGCGATGGGTCCGATGATCGGCGCAGCTGTCGTGGCTAACCACTTCAAATTAAATAGCGAGCTCACTTCGCTGATGGTTGGCCTCGGGGTTCCGCTATCGCTTGTCGCTGCTCCCTTGTGGCTTGTCGCTGCGCAAGCGATCGCATGAACTTTGAATCGCCAACCTCTTGGTTCAAGAACTACGCCGGCTGGCTCTCACGCTCCGCCGCCGCCTTCAGCGTGGCGATGTCAATCTTGACCATCTTCATCATCGCGTCGGACGCGCGCTTGGCTTTCGCCTGGTCGGGCTCCGCCATCAGTTTGGAGAGCAGTGTCGGCACGATCTGCCATGACAGACCGAAGCGGTCCTTCAACCAGCCGCACTGTTCCGGCTGACCGCCATCGAGCAGCGCGTTCCAGTACTTGTCGATCTCGGCCTGGTCTTCGCAGTTCACGACAAACGACACCGCATGGTTAAACGGGTCGAACGGGCCGGCGGTCATGGCCGTGAAGTCCTGTCCAAACAGAACAAACTCGACGATCTTGACCGACCCCGGCGGGCCGCTCGGTGATTCGCTCGGCATCGCTGTGACGCGGACGACGCGCGAGTTGGGAAAGATCGACGCATAAAACTTGGCGGCCTCTTCGGCCTCTTTGGCATACCACAGGAACGGGGTGATCTTTTGCATGGGGTTGCTTCCTTTATGAGTTACATCTTCGGCATCGGCAGGCATTCCATAACCTCGACCGAGTCGCCTGGAAATTGCGTGAAGTGCGGGTGATTCTCAAAAAGTTTCGCTGCGGCTTCGTGTGATTCAGCTTGAACAATCGTGTAACCCGCTACCTCGTTCTTGGTATCTGAAATGCCCTGCGCTGAGATGCGCTTGGTTTTGCCGAGAGGAGTCCCTTGGTCAACGATGGATTTCTGATTGACCGTTCCCCACTTGAACCACGCTTCCATCCCCGCCGCTTCGCGCTGCTTGCGCTTGTCTTCGTCCATCTTCTTCCACTCGGCGATTGCCGACGCGGAACCCATGTAGGTAGCCAAAAAATTTTTCATAGAACTCCCTTAAGCGAAAGAAAATACTTCTCCAATTTGTCGAGTGCGCCATTCCATCCTTCGGTGTGTCCCTTGCACGACTCCTCGCTCCTCAACTGCGCGTGCGTGAAGACGAGCTCGGTGCCGCCGTCGACCGGCCTCAAATCGATCTCGACGCGCGATTCGCCGCCGTCGTCTTCGTCACCCAGCCAGCGCCATGTCATTGCAAGACGCACGGGCGGATTGACCTCGATATATTCGCCGCTGCTCTCGTGCTCGGTGCCATCGAGCATCCGAAAGCGAACCTTGAAGTGCCCGCCTATGCGCACGTCGGTTTCGGCCAACAATACTGGACCGGCGTCTGGGCCCCACCAATGGGCGATGCCTTCGGGCGTAGTGAGCGCTTCAAACACAATCGAAGCGCGGGCTGCGATGCGGCGAACGAGAGTAAGGCTGGTCATCGGCCTCTTTTTGCGGGCGACCTTCGTGCCTGCGCCTCCTTTTTTTCGGCGTACGCGACGAGCCGATCAAGGCTGCCGGACCAGAACTGCTCGTATCGTCGAAGCCATGCCATCGCTTCTGCCATTGGCTTCGGTGAAAGCCGAACGAGCATCGTGCGACCGGTCTTCGCGCGCGTAATCAGGCGCGCTTGCTCGAGCACGTCGAGATGCTTCATCACTGCCGGCAACGACATTGATATCGGTTGCGCCAGCTCGCTGATCGACGCGCAGTCGGTTCGTGCGAGACGCTGCAGAATTGCGCGCCGCGCGGGACTGACAAGCGCGCCGAAGACCTGATCTAGGCGATCACTATAGTTCACCATCTGGTGAACTATAGATGGGCACCGCGAAGTCTGTCAAATGACTGACGAAACGAAGGTCGGCCGCGAAGCCGGTCCGTCGCCACATCGCAATTAGCGGATTGCACCCACCGAACTGCCCTTCGCCGACCGCAATCGAAAAGGCGAGCAAAGTCGCCACGAATGGCAATGCACCGGCCAGCAGCGGCAACAACCACAGTCGAGTCGGCGATAAGTGCGCAGTCGGCCGGAGGGAGTTAGGCAAGCGGCGAGTTCAACCACCGGCGACGCACTTTCCGACGGCGATGCATCCGAAGATTGCTGTCAAGACGCCCGATTTCTTTTTCATCTTTGCGCTCCTGAACTAGACACGCTTGACGGTTAGGCGATGCGAACGCGCCGCGCGACCTGTCCGTTGCTTTCCCAATAGGTTTTCTTCTTGGCG
>JBDTQZ010000379.1:0-3411 GCA_039931935.1 Burkholderiaceae bacterium
AGGCTCAGGATACAAGACCGCGTTATCGGGGCTGGAAGGCGGCCGTATCGGAATCGCTTCGCAAGCGCTCGGCATGGCGCGGGCTGCGTACGAAGCGGCTTTGAAGTATGCCAAGGAGCGCGAAGCGTTTGGGAAGCCGATCTTCGAGCATCAGGCGGTCCAGTTTCGGTTGGCGGATATGTCGACGCAATTGGAAGCGGCAAGGCAGTTGATTTACCACGCGGCCGCGTTAAAGGACGACGGGCAGCCGTGCCTGAAGCAGGCGGCCATGGCGAAATTATTCGCGTCTGAGATGGCGGAACGCGTGTGCTCGGATGCGATTCAGATTCACGGCGGCTACGGTTATGTCGCCGACTTTCCGGTCGAGCGTATTTACCGCGACGTGCGCGTGTGTCAGATTTATGAGGGCACCAGTGATATTCAGCGGATCCTGATCGCGCGGCACCTGTGAGAGCGACGACTCAAATGCCATTGAGCGCTACCGAGCGATTCTCCAATAGAGCGGACGCCTATGTGCGCGGCAGACCATCGTATCCGCAGCAGATCGTCGACGATTTGCAGCAAGTCGGTGCGCTCAAGCCGGGACAAGTCGTCGTCGACATTGGAGTCGGCACCGGCCTATCGGCAGAGCCGTTCCTGCGCAGCGGCTATTCGGTGATCGGCGTCGAGCCTAACGAGCCAATGCGGCTGGCCGGCGATCAACAATTGCGCGAGTATGTGAATAAAGGCGGAGCCTATCGAAGCGTTGCCGGCACCGCAGAAGCCACCACTCTGCCCGACGATGCAGTCGACCTCGTTATCGCGGGTCAGGCGTTTCACTGGTTCGACGTGCCGCGCGCCGCAGTCGAAGCACGGCGCATCTTGCGGCCCGGCGGCTGGGTCGCCTTGATCTGGAACGACCGACAATCGACTGGCAGCGCATTTCTCGCCGGCTATGAGGCGCTGCTGCGCACGCACGGCATTGACTACGCAAAGTTGATCCACCGCCACGTCGACGAGAAAGGGATCGCGCAATTCTTTGCGCCTGCGCAGGCGGAAGTCGCCACGTTCGACAATCCGCGCGAGCTGCAGCGCGACGATCTACTGGCGCTCGCCGGATCGGCGTCGTATCTGCCGGCTCCGGGGGATCCACGCCATGCCGCAATGCTGGTTGCGTTGAATGCGCTGTTTGATTCGCACGCGAAAAATGGAACCGTGCAGATGATGTATCGCACACGCATGCACTACGCGCAGATCAGATAGCGTGACGAGATCACTGCCGAGGACACGATGCCCAAGCCGATCGAATTTCACTTCGACTTTTCTTCTCCGTACTCGTACATCGCGTCTGAACAGATCGAACCGGTCGCTACGCGTCATGGGCGCACGGTGGAGTTCAAGCCCGTTCTGCTCGGCGCGGTGTTCAAGGCTTCAGGTGGCGCGCCGCTGACCGAGTTGTACGGGCCCAAGGCGAGTTATGCGAAGCGCGACTTCGAACGATCAGCCCGCTATGCCGGTGTGCCTTATCAGCAACCCAGCCGATTTCCGACCGCAAGCCTAGCCGCGAAGCGCTCGGTGGTGTGGCTGCAGCAACATCGGCCGGAGCTTGTGTCACCTTTCATTCATGCGGTGTACCGCGCCTTTTTCGTCGACGACCGCGACATTTCGGATGTAGCCGTCGTCGGCGACATCGCGCGCGGAGTCGGCATCGACGCGGACGAGCTCGCAGCCGGCGCGCAGCAACCCGAGATCAAGGAGCGACTAAGGTCGCAGGTCGACCGAGCGATCCAGGCAGGTATCTTCGGTGCGCCGACGATCGTCGTCGACGGCGAAGTCTTCTGGGGCAATGACCGAATTCCGCAAGTCGAGCGATGGCTCGAAAAGGGGTCGTTCTAGGTTCAAACTAGGGCTCGCAATGCCGCTCGACTTTCTTCCCAGCGCAATCGACCTGGCGCGTTTCCAGTTCGCCTTCACGATCGTGTGGCATTTCCTGTTTCCGGCATTCACGATTGGCCTCGCGAGCTATCTCGCCGTTCTTGAAGCCCGATGGCTATGGACGGGTGACGAGGTTTATCTCGATACGTTTCGCTACTGGCTTCGCATCTTTCCGATCGCTTTCGCAATGGGTGTCGTGTCGGGCATCGTGATGTCGTATCAGTTCGGCACGAACTGGTCTGAGTTTGCAGACCGTACGTCGGGGGTGATCGGTCCGTTGCTCGGATATGAAGTGCTGACGGCGTTTTTCCTCGAGGCGGGCTTCCTCGGCGTGATGCTGTTCGGGCTGAACCGCGTCGGCAAGCACCTGCACTTTGTCGCCACGTGCCTCGTCGCCGGCGGCACGTTGCTGTCGGCTTTCTGGATCCTCGCCGCCAATTCATGGATGCAAACGCCGGCGGGCCACAGCCTCGGCGCGGACGGCCGGTTCATGCCGGAAAGCTTTTTCGAGATCATCTTCAACCCATCGTTTCCCTATCGCTTCGCGCATTCAGTGACTGCGGCATACCTGACCACGGCCTTCATCGTGAGCGCAGTCGGCGCCTACCATCTGCTGCGCGATGCAACGAATCCACGCGCGCGCGTGATGTTCTCGATGGCGATGTGGATGGCCACGCTCGTTGCACCGCTTCAGCTTGTGATCGGTGATCTGCATGGCACCAACACGTTCGAGCACCAGCCTGCAAAAGTGGCCGCGATGGAGGGCCACTTCGAGACGGAGCGCCGCGCGCCCGCGATCCTGTTCGGCTTGCCCGATGCGCAAGCAGGAGAAACGCGCGCGCAGATTGCAATCCCGGGACTCGCGAGCCTGTACCTGACGTACGACTGGAACGGCGAAGTCAAGGGATTGAAAGCTTTCCCACGCGAGAACTGGCCGACCAATATCCCGCTTGTGTTCTGGTCGTTTCGAGTCATGGTCGGCATCGGCCTGCTGATGATCGCGCTCGGCCTTGTCTCGCTGGTCCTGCGATGGCGCGGTCGACTGTTCAACACGCGGTGGTTGTTGCGATGGGCGGTCGCGATGGGTCCGTCAGGCTTGATTGCCGTAACCGCTGGTTGGATTGTCACCGAATGCGGACGACAGCCGTTCACCGTCTACGGCCTGCTGCGCACGGCCGACAGCGTGTCACCGATTGGCCAGCCGGGTGTTGCAGCGTCGTTAGCTGTCTTTATCGTGGCGTACTTCGTCGTTTTCGGCGCCGGCACCTGGTTCTTGTTTCGGCTCTTCGGCCAGGCACCGCAACCGCACCAACCCGGCATGCTCCCTGGCCCGCCGGTGCGCACCGCCGGCATCACGCCTGCACCGGCACTGGTCGAGCGCCCGCCTCGTACTGGGCTAGTTGCCGGACCCGAGGACTGACGATGATGCTCGACCTGACTTTGATCTGGGCCTTTCTCATTGCGACCGCGGTCTTTCTTTACGTTTGCATGGACGGC
>JBDTQZ010000380.1:0-3407 GCA_039931935.1 Burkholderiaceae bacterium
GAGAACCAGGTGTCCTCGCAAATGTTGACGCCAAATGGAGTGCCGTTGAGCTCGAATACGAGCGGGCGATTATCCGGAGTGAAATACCGCTGCTCGTCAAACACGTCGTAATTCGGCAGGTCGTGTTTGCAGTAGGTGCCCAGAACAACGCCGCCCTGCAATAGCGAAGCCGCGTTGAATCGATGGCCTTCGCGCGCGAGTGGGTGGCCCACGACGACCATCAGATCAGGAAACTGCAACAACTGCGCGGCCAAAGTCTGCAGCGCGTCGTCGCTGGCTGCGTAAAATGCACGTCGAAGGAGCAGGTCTTCCGGAGGATAGCCAGATAGAGACAACTCCGGCGTCAGCAGCAGGTCTGCCCCTGCTGCAACGGCTCGCGATGCCGCTTCGATGATTTTTCTGCTGTTGCCCTCGAAGTCGCCGACGGTGCAATTGAGCTGTGCAACCGCGACTTTGACGTTAGAACTCATTCGATGAACCAACAAACAGATGGCGCGGATTATTGCACGCGCGTCGTCAGCGATCTTGCCGCGATCGGTGAAGCCAAGTGGAATGCGCTGATCGCCGCATCGGGCAGCGGCAATCCATTCGTGCGGTACGAGTTTCTGCATGCACTGCACTTCAGCGGATGCGCAGCGCCGCGTTCGGGGTGGGAGATGCAGTATCTGACGCTATGGCGCGGCGACGAGTTGGCTGGGGCCGTGCCGCTGTACCGGAAGCATCACTCTTATGGCGAGTACGTGTTCGATTGGGCATGGGCCAGTGCATATCAGCAACATGGCATCGACTATTACCCAAAGTGGCTCGCTGCGGTGCCGTTCACTCCGGTGCCGGGCACGCGATTGATTGTGCGGGATTCACATCAGCGGACGTTGCTTGCAAGCGCGCTTGTCGCACGGGCACGAGAATCCGGCCTGTCGTCGCTGCACGTGCTGTTCGCGCCGCCCGATGAAATTGAACATCTGGCCGACGCCGGAATGCTGACGCGGCGAGCGGTGCAGTTTCACTGGTTCAATCGGGACTATTCGTTGTTCGACGACTATCTTGCGTCTCTTGCACAGCCGAAGCGGAAGAAAATTCGAGCGGAGAAGCGCAAGGTATCCGCCGAAGGTGTCGTTCTCGAGCGCAAAGTCGGCCGCGACATCAACGAAGCAGATTGGGATTTGTTCATGCGCTGCTACGCGACGACGTACGCAGCTCATTACTCGACGCCCTATCTGAATCGCCGTTTCTTTCTGCAGATTGCACAGTCGATGCCGGAGACCTTGCTAATGGTGGTCGCGCGCCGCGATGGTCGGCCGATCGCTGCTGCTCTTGCATTGTTCGATGATGAGCGTCTTTACGGCCGCTACTGGGGAGCGATCGAGTTCGTCCCCTGCCTGCACTTTGAAACGAGCTACTACCAGATGATCGAATTTGCGATCGAGCGCAAGCTGAGAGTGTTCGAAGGCGGCGCGCAGGGAGAGCATAAGCTCGCGCGCGGCTTCGAGCCAGTGACGACCTACTCATCGCACTGGCTGGCGCACCCGGCGTTCGCCGATGCGGTCGAGCGCTATCTGCAGCACGAAACCGGCGGCATCGAAGCGTATGTCGATGAACTGCACGAGCGCAGCGCGCTGAAGTCCGGTGATCCAGCCCTCTAACGTCGACTACCAGACTCGATATCAGCGCGCAGCGGTTGCCGGTTCGGGCGTGGGTGACGCTACGGTTTTTCGTACGCCACAAAGACGTTCTTGCCGCCCTTGATAGTCCATTGCCCCATGCCACGCCCGAGCTGATCGCCGCTGGGCGTGAAATCGCAAAGCGAGCCGGCACCGCTGAAGTTCGTCGGCTTACCGGCGCGGATCAACTTCAATGCATCGACTACGTCGTCGACATTCTCGCCTGGGCCATTGCACACCGAGATTATTTTTTTCGACCAATCGGCTGCCATCGGGCTTTTCGCCGCTTCCATCGCCATTGCGGTCACGGCGATTTGATCGTGGGTATTGGGCGGGAACAGGTACACGCGATCGGCCGGTGCATCCATCAGTTTCAAGAACTTCTTGTAGCCGGGCGCGCTGATGTCGGGCATCGGTTGAAAATGGCGGATGCCTTCGGCCACCTGCGGGCCCACCGCTTCCAGGAACTTGCCTTCGGCGTCGGCCATAATCGACAGCGCTATCACCTTGCTGTCGAAGCCGCCGCGATAGACTTCCTTCATCACCGACACGAAGTCGGGCAGCAGGCCGAAACAGCACACCGCCTCGGGCTTCTTGCCGAAGATGCGCTCGACCTCAGCGCGGTACGACGGCTGCTCGGGGTTATAGATCAGCGAATCGGTCACCGTGCGTCCGGCGCTTTTCAACTGCTCCTCGACGGTTCTCATGATCGGCAGCACAAAAGCATTCTGCAGGCCCATGAGGCCGACCGTTTTGAAACCCAGGCGCTGCACCGAACGGCCGATTACGATGCCCCAGTCGGTGGCCTTCATCTGAAAGCGCCAGACGTAGCCTTGCGTGTCGCCTTCGGTGATCGCATTGGCCGCAGACGAGACCATCAGCACGACCTTGTTCTGGATCGCGATCGGCCGCGACGACAATCCTTCGGGCGTCCCCCAGTAGCCGAGCAGCGATTGCGCCTTGTGCACATTGATGAATTTCTGCGACAGGTTCGCCGCGACCGAGGCGCTCGATTCGGAATCTTCGATAAAAAGCTCGAGCTTGCGACCGCCGAGGATGCCGCCGGCGTCATTTATTTTTTTGACAGTCCGCTTGGCCGCCTCGGCCATGTCCGGACCGTAAGCGCCGGAATTGCCGGTAAAGGGCAGCGCCACGCCGATCGGAATCGCCGCACCTTGCGCGTGCGCGAGATTCAGAAACGGCGCACCGATCTGTGCAGCGGCGGCCGCACCCAGCGTCTTGACAACACGGCGACGAGAAAGCTTGCTCATGTAACACCTCCTTGGTTGTGCGTTCACTAGGTCAAATCGGCCCGCAGACGATATTCGCGCAAGAATCCCTGCGGTCTGAAGATCAGCAGTGCAATCAAACCCGCTCCGATCAGAATGATCCGGATCGCCGCAAGCTGATCGGAATCGAGCGCCGGAATCAGATCCTTGACGAAGCGCGAGCCTTCGAGCAGCAGCATGACCATCGCCGCGCCGAAAATGCATCCCCAGTGCGAGCCACGGCCGCCGGCGATCACGGCCATGAAAGCATAGGCGATGACGATCGTCGAAAATTGGGTCGGGTCGATGTACTGGTAATAGAACGCGTGCAACGAGCCCGCGAGTCCGATGAACGCGCCGCCAATCGCGAAGATGCGAACTCGCGCCCACAGCACGTCCTTGCCCAATGTTGCCGCCACCAGATCGTCCTCGCGCACCGCGCGCACGATGCGTCCAAACGGCGAGCGCGCGATCGCGT
>JBDTQZ010000381.1:0-3405 GCA_039931935.1 Burkholderiaceae bacterium
CATCGTCGACCGCGATTCGGGCGCTTATCAAGCAGCTGATAGGTGCCGAGGACCTACGCAACCCGTTTTCCGACAGCAAGCTTGCGGAGTTGCTCGGCGAGCAGGGCATCGTTGTTGCCCGCCGTACGGTGGCCAAGTATCGCGAAGCGATGAAAATTCCTTCAGTGGCGCTTCGCAAATCTTTGTAGCTCTTCGCTGTTTAGCAGTTACCGACCGATTGAAAGGACTTGCATGAACCTTACGATCCACGGAAATCACATCGAAGTTTCTCCAGCGCTGCGCGATCACGTCACCAGCAAATTGAGTCGGATCGAGCGCCACTTTGATCAGGTGATCGACGCGACCGTGCAGCTCACCTGCGAAAAGCTGCGTCAACGCGCGGAAATCACGCTGCGGGTGCGAGGCAACAATATTCATGTGGAGTCGGCTGAAGACGACATGTATGCAGCTATCGATACGCTGATCGACAAACTCGACCGGCAAGTGATTCGCCACAAAAACCGGCTCCAGGATCACCACGGCGATTCACTGAAACACCAGCAGGCGGGCCAGCAGTAGGGAGGCACTTCTGCGCTGGAAGCCGCCGCTGAAAGGGGGCGGAGTCGGCGCAATCGAGGTGTATTATCCGCGCCTTTCTTTCGCTGCATTCGCTCGGTTGAGCCCGCCCGGCATGCTCTCAGGCGAACCCAAAAAGAGGAAGTCGATCTCGTTTCTTCCCGCCTGATTGCCGCCGCCCCTAAAGCCCTACTGTGGTGGTGTTAGCAAGCGCTCCGCCCCTATGAACCTCATTTCACGCATCTTGCCGGCCACCAACGTTCTGATCGATTTACCGGCCTCAAGCAAGAAACGCGCATTCGAGCAAGCAGGCTTGTTGTTTGAAAATCACCAGGGCGTTGCGCATTCAAAGGTATTCGACAGCTTGTTCGCGCGTGAGCGGCTGGGATCGACGGGCCTGGGTCAGGGCGTCGCGATTCCGCATGGCCGCATCAAGGGATTGAAGGAATCGATTGCGGCATTCGTCAGGGTTGAGTCGCCTATCCAGTTTGATGCACCCGACGGCCAGCCTGTTTCGCTGATGATTTTTCTGCTGGTTCCGGAGCAGGCTTCGCAACAGCATCTGGATATACTGTCTGAGCTCACACAGATGTTGTCGGACAAGCCATTTCGTGAAAGCCTATTGTCGGCGACCGACCCGCACTCGGTGCACGTCGCGTTGACCAGCTGGGAACCGATTCGTCCCGCCGCGTAGTCACTTCACATCTGCCGGCCGAGTTCTGTTACATACTCTCACGGCATGACGAACTTCCAGTCGCTGTTCGAAACCAATCGCGAATCGTTGCAGCTCGAGTGGCTCGCCGGCCGCTCGGCTGCTGACAAGCCATTGATCACGCCGGCAACCGCGCATCTGGCGAGCCCTGATCTTGTCGGATTTTTAAATCCGATTCACCCGGCGCGCCTACACGTACTGGGCCACGCCGAGGTTCGCTACTACAGTGAAATGGACCCGACGCGGTGGCAACACTACGCACGCGAGCTTCAGGTAGGCGGGCCGATCGGATTGATCATCGCCGAAAACCTGGCACCGCCCGAAGCGTTGCAACGGACGGCAGAGGCTGCCGGTCTGCCGATGTTGCGTTCGCCGCTTCCGGCCGCGACCGTTATCGAGGTGCTCCGCATTTATTTCTCGAAGCTGTTGGCTCGACACTGCACGATTCACGGCGTCTTTATGGATGTGCTCGGCATGGGCGTGCTGATCTCCGGAGAATCCAGCGTCGGCAAGAGCGAGCTGGGTCTTGAACTAATCAGCCGCGGCCACGGTCTTGTGGCCGACGACGTGGTGGATTTTTCGAGAGTTGCGCCCGATACGATCGAGGGTCGGTGTCCGCATCTGTTGGCGAATTTGCTTGAAGTGCGGGGACTGGGTTTGCTGGATGTCAAGGCGATCTTCGGCGAGACAGCTGTGCGGCGAAAAATGAAGCTGCGCCTGATCGTTGAGCTGCGCCGCTACGGCGGCGCGGAAACCTTCGAGCGGCTGCCTCTCGAAGGCCAGTCAGAAGACGTGCTGGGATTGCCGATCCGCAAAGTGTTGATCCCCGTCGCCTCGGGGCGCAATCTGGCAGTGCTTGCCGAAGCCGCGGTGCGCAACACCATCTTGCAATTGCGTGGCATCGACACAATGGGAGACTTTCTGCAGCGCCAACAACAGCAAATGAGCGATGAAGGCAGTCGCCCGTGATGCCCGTTGGTCGTGCTGTAATTAGCGTGTGCGCGCCTGGACGAATGGCGCGCTCATCCAAGGGGAGAACAACATGCTTAAACGCGTTTTGATTGCCGCATGTTTTGCTCTGCCATTATCGGTCGTTGCTCAGGAGAAAATGACCGAACAGCAGAGCAAGATGGGGACATGCAACAAGGAAGCGGGCGACAAAAAGCTGGAAGGCGACGCGCGCAAGAAGTTCATGTCGGACTGCCTGTCCGCGAACAAGAAGCCGCAGCAACAGCAGAAAATGACGATGTGCAACAAGCAAGCGGGCGAGAAGAAATTGGAAGGCGATGCGCGCAAGATGTTCATGTCCGACTGCCTGTCGGCGGACAAGCCGACGCAGCAGGAGAAAATGACCACCTGCAACAAGCAAGCGGCTGAGAAAAAACTCGCGGGCGATGAGCGTAAGAAGTTTATGTCGAGTTGTCTGTCCGGTTGAGGCGTCTAAACCAAATTGCGGGCGCTACGGCGCCCTTTTTGTTGCGCGCCTTTTGTGGGGTCGCGTGCAACAATCACCCTCCTCGCTTATCCATTGAGCGCCTGACGCATGCGCATCGTTCTCGTCACCGGACTATCGGGCTCCGGCAAGTCGGTGGCGATTCGCGTGCTTGAAGATGCCGGCTACTACTGCGTCGACAATTTGCCGCCGCAATTTTTGCTGGAACTCGTGGCTTACCTGGATCGAACCGCGCATCGCGACGTCGCGGTATCGGTCGACGCGCGCAGCGAAGCAACGCTGGCGGACGTACCGATGATGATTTCTACGTTGCGCGCGTCGGGTCACGACGTTCGGGTTCTGTTTCTGACAGCCTCGGACGCTGCCTTGGTGCAGAGATTTTCGGAGACGCGCCGGCGTCATCCGATGGCCTTGCGCGAGCTCGAACGCGGTGGTGCCAGCACAGTGTCCGAGGCGATTTCGCTGGAGCGAGCATTGCTCGATCCGCTGGCGGAAATCGGCCACTCGATCGATACGAGCGCGCTGCATCCGAATTTGCTTCGTCATTGGGTACGCCAGTTCGTCGACTCGCCGCGCGCAAACCTGACGCTGTCGTTCGAGTCGTTTGCTTTCAAGGACGGTATCCCCGTAGCAGCGGATCTCGTGTTTGACGTACGCAATTTGCCAAATCCCCACTACGACCCCG
>JBDTQZ010000382.1:0-3402 GCA_039931935.1 Burkholderiaceae bacterium
GGCAAATACTTGTGGACACCTGCATCGCGAACCTGGCTTTCGTCGAGCTCGATGCCGGCTTCTTCGCGCAGCTCACGCAATGCTGCGGCGACCGTGGTCTCGCCGTCATCCCGCACACCCTTCGGAATGTCCCAGTAATTGCGGCCGGTGGCGTGGCACAGCAATAATTCACCTGGGGCGCGCCGCACGACGACGCCGCAGCTCAATAACCTGGGCATGGCGCGTCGATTGGGAATGGCGCTTGCATCAGCGAGTATTGTCAACGGTACTCAAATGCATTTACCCCTTCCTTCCTATCTTCGCCGCCGAACCGGTTTCAGCGGTGCAATCAATTCGACGCTGATGACGGCCGCCGCGCTGGTGACTGCGTGGGCCGCACTGCAGACGTTTCGGTTGTTGCGCGCGCAGCATCGTCGCGTTGAAACGGCTGCGTTTTCTCACGGGCACGCCGGGCCGGGGCGGCGGTTTCTGATCGTCGGTGACAGCACGGGCGTTGGCATCGGAAGCTTCGACTCGCGCTCTACGGTGGCGGGCCGTCTGGCGGCGGCATTTCCAGGTACGGTGATTGTCAATCATGCGCGCGATGGCGCGCGGTCGAGCGATGTTCCCGCACAGATCGAAGCCGGCACCGGCCACTTCGACCTGACGTTGGTCTTCGCCGGCGGTAACGACGTCATTCGCTTGTCTTCGTATCAAGCGGTGTTGCAGGCAGCGGAGTACACGCTCGACGTTGCGGGTTCTCGCAGCGACCATGTGGCGGTGGTGCCGCCGGCGGATCTCGGGACTGCGCCGCTTTGGGTGTGGCCGCTTGATATCGTGTTTTCGCGCCGTGCAGAAAGGGTGCGGCGCGCTTGGCAATACGCAATGCGCGAGCGCACGAACGTGCACCTGGTGGATTTGCGAATGCCGCGCGAGCGTGATCCGTTCCGAATCGCGCCGCGCCGCTATTACTCTCCCGACGGAATTCATCCAAGCGCTGACGGCTACGCGCTGTGGTTCGCGCAGATCACCCGCCAAGTCCCGCTGTTCGCTGAGCCCGATCGTTCGCAGAGCGAGGGGGTCAGTGCATAAAAGCAAGCTCGTGACGGCCGTCATTGATTGCCAGACCGACGATCTGACCGAAGCGGCGCTTTTCTGGAGCGCTGCGCTCGGCCGTCAAGCGGATCTATCCGACGATCCGGTCACCGGAAAATACGTGCGCGTCGGCACCGGTAACGAAGAGCTGATCGTGCTGTTGCAGAAGGTCCCGCACGCAAGCCGCGTTCACCTCGATATCGAGTCCGACAACATCGAGGCGGAAGTAGCAAGACTCGAGGCGCTTGGAGCGAAACGACTCGAAAAGATAAAAACCTGGTGGGTTATGGAGGCGCCAACCGGTCACCGGTTCTGCGTGGTTCGGCCGCAGCGCGATGGCGCAATGCCAGACGATGCGAACAGATGGGACTGATGGCCGGGTAAATGAGTTGACCCGACATCGCTCGACCGAAGTTTCGCGCTGGTTGCACCCCTAGACGTCGTCACACAGCGATGAACGCGACAACTGGCGGCGAAGTTTCAACACGCCCGCTCGTCTCTCCAGAGGCGGAGCGCTTCGGTAAGCCGCCGTCAGGCTGGCGTTGCGTCTGGTTTGAGATCATTTTTGAATCGCAGACGCGTGCGGGTCGAACCTTCGACTTGATACTGCTGACCGTCATCGTTGCCAGCGTGCTGGTCGTGATGCTCGATAGCGTCGGTAGCTACTCTGCGCGACACGGCAATGTGCTCACCGCCCTCGAGTGGACGTTCACGGTGCTCTTCAGTCTCGAATACGTGGCGCGCCTTGTTTCTGTTCAGCGGCCGTGGCGCTACGCAATCAGTTTCTACGGTCTCGTCGATCTGATGTCGGTAGTGCCGACGTATCTGGTGTTTTTCGTCCCGGGGTTGCATTCGCTGATCGATATCCGCCTGCTCCGGTTGCTGCGGGCGTTTCGGATATTGAAGCTCACCGAATACCTGAAGGAGATCAGCGTGCTCGGCGACGCACTGCGCGCGAGCCGCCGCAAGATTTTGGTATTCATTTGCACCGTGCTGACGATCGACGTCTTGATGGGGACTCTGATGTACGTGGTCGAAGGGCCGAAATACGGGTTCAGCAATATTCCCGTGTCGGTGTACTGGGCGATCACGACGATGACGACTGTGGGCTTTGGTGACATCGCTCCACAAACCGGACTCGGCCGCGCCATCGCCAGCTTCATGATGCTGCTCGGTTGGGGAGTTCTCGCGGTACCGACCGGAATCGTGACTGCCGAGATGACGCATCGGCGCTTCGGCGAGCGCGCAGTCGGCCGTAGCTGTGCAGGATGCGGTGCCGACGATCACGCGGCCGCGGCGCGGTTTTGTGCACGATGCGGAAAGGTGCTCTCGGCTAAGGCCTAGCGTCCGAAGGGCTACGGCTACAGGATGCGGTTAAACCACCACATCGATAGCAACGCCCCAATCAACGCTAGTGTGGCGCCGATCGCCGCGAAAATTGCGGTCACTTCCGTAGGCTGCTGCCGCTCGAACGACAGTTTGGTACTAAGCACTTGGTAGATTCTCTTCAACTGCGCGGCGTCGGCGGCGCGAAAATATTCCGCACTCGTCACGTCGGCAATTTTTTTCAGCGCCTCTTCATCGAGGCGAACGCGCATGTTCCAGCCTTCGGCGTTGACAACGGTACCTTCGGTGGTGCCGATGCCGACCGTGTAAATGCGCACGCCGTAGTCGCTTGCGATCTCGGCGGCTTTCAGCGGATCCGGCCCGACGTTGCTCTGACCGTCCGACAGCAACACGATCGCGACCTGCTTGTTATCGCCCTTCGACTCGCGCGCCGGTAACTCATCGGTGCGCCGGATCTTCTTCTCGCCGGGACGCGGGTTAATGAATTCCTCGACGTTGATGTGCGCGGCTGGCAGCGCCGCATCGAGCGCGATGATCAATCCGCTGCCGAGCGCAGTACCGCGCTGCGTTTCGAGCCGGTCAATTGCCGCGGTGAGATCTTCGCGATTGTTGGTCGGCGATTGCACAACGGCGGCCGATGCCGCGACCGCAACGACGCCGATGCGAACGTTGCGTGGCTGCGCTTCGATAAACGTCTTCGCCGCATCGCGCGCGGCGCTCAACCGATTTGGCTTGACGTCGGTGGCACGCATGCTGTTGGACATGTCGAGCGCTAACACGATCGCGTCGAGCCGCGCCGGCAACGTCAGTGCCGCCTGCGGTCGAGCGATCGCGAGAATCAGCGCGGTGAGCCCCAGCGTCCATAACAGCAGTGGCACCCTGCGGCGGATGCGGCTCGGGCCACGGGTCGTGCCATCGACGGTTTCGAGGCTTGCGTACTGCGCCGATGACTGTCGGCGCCGTGCCGCGAGCGCCCAGTAG
>JBDTQZ010000383.1:0-3397 GCA_039931935.1 Burkholderiaceae bacterium
ATGATTGTCTTGCCGAAAAACCGCACACCGACGCTAACGCTTTGATGGCCACCTTCTGATACTTATTGGCGCCGCCTTCGACCTTGCGCAGGTAGATGTCGTGCACGGGGTTATGCGCTTTCGACAGCTCGAACGCACCGCGCGGGCTGTCGATCTTCGCCGACTCCATCGCCTTGATCATTTGAGCTTGCTTCGACATGTCGCCCTTGACACCATTCACGCCGGCCGCAAGCAACTGCGCCGCGTCGTAGCCTTGCATGGCGTAGACATCGGGCTGCAGCTTGTAGGCCTTCGCGTAGTTCAATCGAAACGACTTGTCTTTCTCGTTCGGCAGGCCGTCGGCATAGTGCAGCGTCGTCAACAGGCCCTGCGCAGACTCGCCTTGGGCTTCGAGCGTGCCATCGGTCAGAAAGCCCGGGCCGTACAAAGGCACCGTCTTCATTAAGCCGGCCGCGGCGTAATCCTTGACGAACTTGACAGCGCCGCCGCCGGCAAAAAACGCGAAGGTCGCGTCGGGCTTCAGCGTAGCGATTTCGGTCAACAGCGCCTGAAACTCGACACCCGGGAACGGCAGGGTCAGCTCCTTGACCACCGTGCCGCCGCCCTTGGTGAAGCCTTCCTTGAAAGCCGCCGCGGCTTCGTCGCCCGCCGCGTACTTCCACGTGATCGACACGGCCTTTTTGTGCCCGCGCTCCGCGGCGACCACGCCGGCAGCGTAAGACGGCTGCCAGTTGGAAAACGAAGTGCGGAAAATATTCGGCGCACACATCGGGCCGGTGACCGCGCCCGCCCCCGCGTTCGGAATCACGAGCAGCGTGTTGGTGTCGCGCGCCACCTTGGCCATCGCCATCACGACGCCCGAGTGCACTGTGCCGACCACAACATCCACCTTGTCGCGATTGATCAGCTTTCCGATGTTGTCGGTGGCCTTCGCGGGATCGGACTCGTCGTCGACACGGAAGTATTCGATCTCGCGGCCGCCGAGTTTGTCGCCATTTTCCTGCACGTACAGCTTGAATCCGTTTTCGATCGCGGTGCCGAGCGCTGCGAACGTGCCGGTGTACGGCAGCATCAATCCCACCTTCAGTTTCTGCCGCTGTTGCGCCATTGCGGGCGCGGCCACGGCTACTGCGCACAGCGCGGCGGCCAGAGTGAATGTGTGTCTCCTGTTCATTCGGATTCCTTCTGTTGTGTATGTCGTGCAATGAAATCGACTGTCGCCTTGATCACTCGCTGAGACTGATCGCGCTGCGGCGAATGCCTGCACGCCGTCAGCTTCAGCAGCTGCGCATGCGGTACGTGCCTTGCGATGCTGTCCAACTGCGCCATCGTTCCGTATTCGTCATCCTCGCCTTGCACCGCCAGAACCGCCTTCGGGATCGCGCGCAACATGGCTTCGATGTTCCAGCTGCGAAACGCAGGGTCGAGCCAGATGTCGTTCCAGCCCCAGAAAGCCGAATCCGGGTCGTCGTGATAGCGCGCAAGCTTAACCCTGAGGCCTAGTCCCTGCGTATCGGTAGTAGCGAGGTAGGTTTCGCGCGTACGCGCAATACTTTCGATCGATAAGTCTTCGACGAACACGTGCGGCGCCATTGCGATGACGCCGGCTACACGGTCAGGAGCCGCGGCTGCGTAAAGCAGCGCGATCGACGCGCCGTCACTGTGGCCGATCAGCCACAGACGATCAGTTGCGGTATCGACGCCGACCGCCTGCAGAAACGCGGGCAACACTTCTTGCGCCTGCACATGCATAAAATCAATCGGCCACTTTTCCGCCAGCGGCCGTGGCGTTGAGCGTCCGTAGCCCGGTCGCGAATACACCAGTCCGCGAAATCCGCCAGTCGTGCACAGCTGCCGCGGCCAGTCGCGCCACATTGCGACCGAGCCAAGGCCTTCGTGCAGGAATACGAGTAGGGTGAGGCTGACCGCTCGCGTGAGATCCATTCATGTTCAAGCGCATATTCGCGCGATCCCGCAGCGACGCGTGCGTGGCTCGTCATCACTGGATCATCCAACGGACGCTTCCTTTTCGCGCAACTTGAAACGCTGAATTTTTCCGGTTGCAGTCTTTGGCAGCTCGGCGACGAACTCGAGAAAGCGCGGGTACTTGTGCGGTGCGAGCTTTCCTTTGACGAAGGTTTTCAGTTCATCTTCCAATTCGGCCGAAGCGGTGTTCGCACCTTTCAGCACAACGAAGGCTTTCGTCTTCGTCAGCCCATCGGCATCGGCCTTGCCGATCACCGCCGCTTCCAGCACTGCGGGGTGCTGCATCAATGCGGCCTCGACCTCGAACGGTGAAACGTATTGCCCGCTGACTCGCAACATGTCGTCGCCGCGGCCAGCGTAAGTGAAGTACCCGTCGCTGCTTCGCACGTATTTATCACCGCTCTTGGTCCACCCTCCGATGAACGTCGCGCACGATTTTTCCCGGCTTCCCCAATACATCAGTGCTGAGCTCGGCCCCCTGACGTACAAATCAGCAATCGCATCGTCACCGACTACCGCACCGTGCTCGTCGCGCAGCTCGATGTCATAACCCGGCACCGGAGTTCCGGTGGTGCCGTAACGCACGCGTCCTGCGCGATTCGAGAGAAAGATGTGCAGCATCTCTGTCGAGCCGATGCCGTCGAGAACCTCGCAGCCAAAGTGCGCATTGAAGCCCTTGCCGATGTCCTTGGGCAGCGCTTCGCCTGCGGACACTGCGATGCGCAGCTTGACTTGCGTGCTCGTGGGCAGCTCGGGTGACGCGAGCATCGCGGCGTACAGCGTCGGCACGCCGTAGAAAATGGTCGGGCCTTGCTCAACCAGACGCTTGAACACGGCAGGCGGCGTCGGCCGCTCGGCCATCAGCACGACAGTCGCGCCGACTGACAACGGGAACGTCAGCGCATTGCCTAACCCGTAGGCGAAAAACAGTTTTGCCGCCGAGAACACGACGTCGTCCTCGCGGACGCCGAGAATCGGCTTGCCGTACAGCTCTGCGGTCCAGTACAGATTTGCGTGCGTGTGCACGGTGCCCTTCGGCTTGCCGGTCGAGCCCGACGAGTACAGCCAAAAGCCGATGTCGTCCGCCGCGGTTGGCGCCGCAGCCGTGATGGGTGCGTGTTGAGCAGCCAGCGAAGAAAACTCGGAGGTTTCGACCACGCGTTTGACCTCGTGCGGCGAGTTGTTCATCGCCTGAGTCAACGTCGGCGCCAGCGCGCTGGAAACGAATGCCGCCTGCGCTCGGCTGTGCACAAGCATGTACGCGTAGTCCGCGGGCGTCAGCAGCGTGTTGACCGCGACCGGAACGATGCCCGCGTACAGGCAACCGAGAAAAGCCACCGGCCAGTCGATCGTGTCGTGCATCAGCAGTAATACCCGCTCCTCACGGCGGATATCGAGTGCGCCGAGCGCT
>JBDTQZ010000384.1:0-3394 GCA_039931935.1 Burkholderiaceae bacterium
ATACGGTTATTGCGCAATACGTCCGCATAGATCTGGGCGTATCGCTTCAGTTTGTCGCGCGCAGTCCTACTGGTGTGGTCGATCCCCTCGAGCGCGGTCAGAAAGTTTTTTTCATAGCGCTCGATCAGGCGCTGGCCTAGCTCGGCCTTGGCGGGAAAGTGATAGTGCAAGCTCGCCTTGGTGACGCCAAGCGTGGTCGCAATGTCGGCATAGCTGAATCCGTTGAAACCGCGCGTCTGCACGAGGCGCTCCGCTGTATCCAGAATCCGCTGCGACGTGTCTGCTCTCACCACCGCTGTCTCCCCTTTACCCGCAGCCCGAACAATGCCTGCTTACCTACTAGTTGACAAGTAACTTATCAGTCGGTAGAAAGCCAGTCATTCGCCTAGCGGCAACTCACGCATCTCGAGCAATCTGAGTGGGGTTGAAATGCGGGCGGCGCTGGATACGCTGCACGCGATCGGCCAGCGCTGCGTCGACAGCGGCGATTTCGCGCGACTTTATAGGCGCCGCGGCGCAACCCGGCGATAGGCAAGATTGCGTACGCGCGGATTCAGCGCAGCTGCGCTGAATCGAGTGCGAGCGCCCGATCAAGCCGCTCGAGCACTGTGTCACGGCCGATCAATTCGAGCACGGCGTCGATTGACGGCGTCTGCGTTCGGCCGGTAACCGCGACGCGCAGCGGTACAGCAACTTGCGGCATTTTTAGCTTTAGCTCGCCGACAATCTGTTTGATCGCGCCGTGTAGCGCACTACGTTCCCATATCAGCCCTGATGCGCGTTCGCGAAACGCTTGCACCGCTCGCCGGCCGGAATTGTTTAGATGCTCAGTTACCAAGCCACGGTCGATTTCGGGTTCGACGTAAAACAGCAGCGCAGCGTCCGCCAGCTCATTCAGCGTGCGCGAGCGGTCCTTTAGCAGCGCGACGACCCTTTGCAACGGCGGCCCGCCAGCAAGCACGCCGCCCCGTGCTTCGATCCTCGCCGCAACGAGATCGGCCAGCCGGCCGTCATCGGCTTCCTTGATGTACTCGCCGTTCAACCACAGCAACTTGTCGAGGTTGTACTGCGCAGGCGCGCGATTGACGTGCTGCAGATCGAACCATTCGACCAACTGCTCGCGACTGAACTTCTCTTCGTCACCATGACTCCAGCCAAGCCGCGCCAGGTAGTTGAACAGTGCCTCCGGCAAGAAGCCGTCATCGTCGTACTGCAGCACGCTGACCGCGCCGTGCCGCTTTGATAGCTTGCTGCCGTCGGGCGCGAGAATCAGCGGCAGATGGCCGAACTGAGGCGGTGTCCAGCCGAGCGCGCGATAGAGGTTGATCTGCCGCGGGGTGTTGTTGATGTGTTCTTCTCCACGCAGTACGTGCGAGATGCGCATGTCGGCGTCGTCGACAACCACCGCGAAGTTGTAGGTCGGCATCCCGTCACTACGCGCGATCACCAGATCGTCCAGCTCGCGGTTGGAGATACTGATCGGCCCTTTAACCAGATCATTCCACTCGACGTCGCCGTCATCGGGACTGCGAAAACGAAAAACCGCCTGCACGCCTTCGGGCGGCGTCTTGCCGCGCGCGTTCTCCGGTCGCCAGCGGCCGTCGTAGCGGGGTTTCTCGTTGCGTGCGATTTGCGCTTCACGCAACGCTTCGAGCTCCTCTTTGCTCGCGTAGCAGCGATACGCACGACCATCGGCCAGCATTCGCTCGTTTACTTCGCGATAGCGCGCCAGACGTTCAGTCTGCCGTATCGGCCCTTCATCGTAGTCGAACTCGAGCCAGCGCATGCTCTGCAGAATGACCTGCACCGCGTGTTCGGTAGAACGCTCGGCGTCGGTGTCTTCGATGCGCAAAATGAATTTGCCGCCGTGATGGCGTGCGAACGCCCAGCAAAATAGCGCCGTGCGCGCCGTACCGAGGTGCAGCATGCCGGTCGGGCTCGGTGCAATTCGCGTTCTGACTTCGCTCATACATGCATGGTAACTTGCCATATGGTCGACAAATTGATCGTCACCAATCGCGCAGCGCTGCGGAAAAAATATGGCGCGCGCGGTCTTGCGAGAGTAACGGCCGGCGTCAACGCGCTGATTGCCGCCGATAGCCAGCGAGGCTTGGTGACACGCCTGATCGCACTCGACAGCGCGACGATGAAGCGATACGGAGCGGCTGTGACCGACGCATCGAGCGCGCGCCAGAACAAGCGTGCCATCGATTCCCTTCATCGTGCCTTGCGGCCGCACTACCTGATGATTCTCGGATCGATCGACGTTGTTCCTCACCAGGATCCGAAGAACCCGGTGTTCGTAGACGATCAGCAGGACGATCCGGTGGCGTGGGGTGATTTGCCCTACGCGTGCGACGCGCCGTATTCGCGTGACATTACGAAGTTCATCGGGCCGACTCGAGTGATCGGACGCTTGCCCGATATGTCGGGTGCGAGCGAACCGTCACATCTGCTCGCATGCCTCGATGTTGCGGCGACTTACAAGCCACGGCCGCTCGCCCAGTATCTGAACTACTTTTCTCTGTCGGCACAGGTATGGGAGAAGTCGACCGCGCTATCACTGGCCAATATTTTCGGCAATGCAAGCAAGCTGCTGCTCGCACCGCCCACCACTAGCATCGGCGCGAGCCGCAAGCTTGGGGCGCGCAGCCACTTCATCAATTGCCACGGTGCGCTGGCCGATTGGCGTTTTTACGGCGAGGACAAGCGCGGCATGCCGACCGCTCTGGACTCAAAGGATGTACGCGGGCGGATTCGCGAAGGCACAGTGGCGGCAGTCGAATGCTGTTATGGCGCCGAGCTATACGACTCAGTGACGCTCAAGCTGTCTACCTCGATTTGCCAGACGTATATGGCACAGAGAGCGTACGGCTACTTCGGCAGCACGACGATCGCCTACGGTCCAGCCGAGGGGAACGGGGCGGCGGATCTGATCACACAATACTTCTTGCTCGAAGTTCAGGCCGGCCATTCTCTCGGGCTGGCAGCGTTGAAGGCGCAACACCGCTACGTGGAACAAGTCAACGAACTCGATCCGATCGATCTGAAAACGCTGGCGCAGTTTTATCTGCTTGGCGATCCGAGTGTGCAACCGGTTAAGGTCGTTACCGCCACACGTACTCCGCCGGCCGGTACGGCCGCAGTTGCCAAGCGCGGCGTGCGCGCCGCGCGCCGCGCGAACACGAAACGCATCGGCGAGCTGCTGCGCGAGAGCAAGCCCACCGCGTCGCATCCGATCGCGGCATCGCCATCGGCGAACGTTCGCCGCCAGTTAAACCAGATCGCCCGGCAGATCGGCATTGCACCCGCCGCGCAGTTCACTGCGTTTGCGGTGCAATGCGCCCGCCGGACAGAAGGCGCGAAGCGCTCGATGCGCGGCACCGACGGTGTC
>JBDTQZ010000385.1:0-3374 GCA_039931935.1 Burkholderiaceae bacterium
GATGGGTGTCGCGTTCGCTTTCGCGGGACACTTCAGTCAGGACCCGCCCGAGCCTGCGATGCGCGCATACCGCACCGAGTTTTCCATCAACGGTGTGCTCGACAAGCCGCACGCGATCCTCGCGCTCTCGGTCTTTTGTGCTGATACCGAGGCAGCGGCTCAGCGCATGGCTTCGTCGGCGCTGCTGTCGTTTGTCCAACTTAGATTGGGACGCCCGGGCCGCATGCCGAGCCCAGAGGAAGCGATGTCGCACATCTTCACGCCGGAGGAACAGGCGGTTGTCGCTTCTTACAAGAGGCTGCAGATCGTAGGCACGCCGGAACAGGTCCGCGCCCGCATCTCTGACGTCGTCGCACGAACGGAAGCCGACGAAGTGATGATCGCAACGCACGCGTCGGACCTCGCCGCGCGTGTCCGGTCTTACGAGCTCGTAGCCGAGGCGTTCGAGCTGCCTGAGTTCAAGGCCCGAGCTGTGCAAGACCCTATGTGAGCGTTGCGGGCAGCCAGTGGCCTGCGACATGCGGTGACGACGTCGCGGCGGGATATCGGACGCTGTCAGAATCTGCGGAACCCATGACTGAACGTCCACGTGACCTGACCCGAACACTGCTTGGCGTGCTGTGCATCGGGGTGTTGATCGCTGCTGCACTCTGGATCGTGCGGCCGTTCTTTGCCGCGGGCATCTGGGCCACGACGATCGTCGTGGTGACGTGGCCTTTGCTGATTCGAATGCAGCACCGGCTGTTGAACAAGCGCAGTCTCGCCGCCGCTTCAATCATCGTGATGCTGGTGTTGGTGTTCGTCATTCCACTGACAATCGGTGTGGGCGCGGTCGTGGCACATGCTGACGACATCGCTGCTCAGATACGTTCGATCACCAATACGGCGATACCGCCGCTGCCGCAATGGGTGGCGCAACTTCCCTTGATAGGCCCGGAACTATCAGCGGCCTGGTTGCGAGCCCGCGCCGCAGGCATCGAGGCGTTTCTGGCGCAGCTTGGTCCCTACGCGAGCGGTCTGACCGCGTGGCTGGTTGCCGAGATTGGAACCGCCGGGTATTTGATCGCGCAGTTGGTGCTCATTCCCGTCTTCGCCGCGTTCATGTATCTGAACGGCGAGAAGTACGCGGCCACTTTATTGCGGTTCGGACACCGAGTTGGCGGAAAGCAAGGCGAGTCCCTGATCATGTTGGCCGCGCATGCGATCCGAGGTGTCGCACTGGGCGTCGGGCTGACCGCGATCATTCAAGCGGCCTTGGGCGGAATCGGTTTGGCGGCCGCGGGGGTTCCGTTTGCAGGCATCCTGACCGCTGTCTTGCTCGTGCTGTGCATTGCGCAGATCGGCATGCTGGTACTTTTGATTCCTGCCGTCATCTGGGTGTTCTGGAACGGCGATCCCGGATGGGGAATATTCTTGGCGATTTGGTCGTTCTTAGCCAGCATGCTCGACACCGTGCTGCGACCCATACTGGTGAGCCGCAGCGCCGATCTCCCGCTGTTGCTGATTTTCGTTGGCGTGATCGGCGGCTTCCTTGCGTTTGGGTTGCTTGGCATCTTCGTCGGCCCTGTCGTGCTCGCCGTGGCGTACACATTGTTGAAGACATGGATCGAGCAAGCGCCATCAACGAAGACACCAACCGCGGCGAACTAGGGTCGCTGCATGCTTCGCGATCGCGCGGTTTCGCCGTGACGTTGTAGCAAAATGCATCGGGTCGTTCGCGATTGACATCCTGAGTCATCCGGCGCATCGTGGCCCGGCCATGCACGCACGCCCGGTTTCGATCGCCCTCGTCGCAGTGACGCTTGTCGTCGCTCCGCAGGCGGCAAGGCCCGAGATCTACAAATGGGTCGAGGCCGACGGCTCGGTGAATTACAGCAACACGCCTCCCGCGCGGACGAAGAACGCGCGTCTGGTCGGAATGGATTCGGGCACCGTCAGCGTTGTGCCAGGCATGTCGAAGGAGGAGAAAAGCCGGTTGCGCGAGCGCGAAGATCAGCTGCGTCTGCAGCGCCTCGAACGCGAAGTCGAGGAACTACGTGGCCGTGAACAAGCGCACGAATACGCTCAACCGGAGGTCATTTACACCGATGTATATGTACCGGCCTACGGGTACGGGCGACCGCTGCATGATCGCAATGTGGGTCACGGGAAGCCGCGCCCGGAACATCCGATTGCCAAGCCAAGGCCGCCCCACCGGTCGCAGCCCATAGAGGAGCTAAGCGCCGCTCGTACGCCGACCGGAGCCCTAAGCCGGCGCTAGTTGGACAGAGCGGTCAGACCTTTGAAGCGGTCAATCTTCCGGCAAGTCGAACAGCAAGACTTCGGCGCCTTTGCCTCGCTCCATTTCCACCGCGCCGCCGTCGGCCATCAAAGCATCACCTGCGTTTAGAACCTGGCCGTTCACCCTGACGTTTCCCAGTGCAACGTGGACGTAGCCCTTACGCCCGCGAGCTAGATTCCATTGCGCCTTCTCTTCTGCGTCGAACAGTCCGGCGAAGACAAGTGCATTTTGATTCATCGATAAGGAACCGTCGCGACCGTCGGGAGACACCACGAGCCGCAGACGACCCCGTCTTTCCTCTGTGGAAAAGTGCTTCTGCTCGTATCCCGGTGCCACGCCGGCGACATTGGGCTCAATCCAAATCTGCAGGAAGTGGGTGACGCCGGCGGGGTTGGCGTTGTATTCGCTGTGACGCACGCCCGTGCCGGCACTCATGCGCTGCACGTCGCCCGGCACAATCGTTGAGGCATTGCCGATCGAATCCTTGTGCGCTAACGCTCCGTCCAGCACGTAGCTGATGATCTCCATGTCGCGATGCGAGTGCGTGCCAAACCCAGACCCGGGCTGTACACGATCCTCATTGATGACGCGCAACGGCCCGAAGCCCATGTGCTTCGCGTCGTAATAATCAGCGAATGAAAAGGTGTGATAGGACTCGAGCCATCCGTGGTTGGCATGCCCACGCTCTCGCGCCAGTCTGAGTGAGGTCATCTGGTGGCACTCCAATTTGCGGTTTTCGCTTCACGCGCTTCCGGAATCAGCGCACGCATCCGCCGGCAAAAGCTGCGCAGGCACACCTCGCTTTCTCCCAGTGGACCTTGCGAAAAGCTCGAAGACATCATCCCCTGCTGCACCCGTGTGATTAATGCAGTGTCCTCGACATTGACTTGACGATTGATCCTCCAATTCAAATAGCGAGCCGCCTTCATCTCGCGTCGATCATCCGGAATTGCATAGCTGATCTCGCGGATCAGTGTGCTGGTCGCTGACACCGGAAGAAACTGCATGAAGTCGATCTGGTCGGGATAGATATCGAAGGCGACGTTAGGCCACAGCTTGAAGTACAACCATGCCGCTGCGCCTGCTCAGGCAG
>JBDTQZ010000386.1:0-3364 GCA_039931935.1 Burkholderiaceae bacterium
GCGGCCATCGTCATCGTCGGCGCCTTTCAAGTGTTGATGGACAACGTATTGGGCTTGCGGATGCCCATGGGACTGTTCTTTTGACAACGCGGTACGACAGGCCCGTCTGTCGCAAGTCAAATTCATTGAGGAGACCATGACCGCGCGAACCCTTTTACCGCAAGCTGATCGACTCCCACGCGGTCGCTGAGCTCGATGAGCAGAACATATTGCTGTTCTGCGACCTGGACCTGATGAACGAGTACACCAGCCCGCAGGCCTTCGCCGGGCTGTACGAAACAGGGGCGAGGTGTGCCGATGCCCGGCCAGAACGCTGGGTTCTCAATGAGTTTGACCATCGCCGTAGCCCGGTCGCCGACATCTTTTGCTGGCGCTTTGAGCTTGACACCAGCTGGACTATGCCGCGAAGCTATGCGCTGCTGCGCATATGCGCATACTCGTCCCCTCGATGGATCCCGAGCTCGAACGGTTGTTTGAAGTTGTGTCTGGCTACTTTGGGCTGCTGTCGGAACCAACGCGGCTGAAGATTCTCAATGCGATCTGCGATGGGGAACTGAGTGTCTCGGATATTGTCGAGCGGGTCGAGTCGACGCAGACAAACGTGTCGCGCCATTTGAACCTGATGTATGGCAAAGGGGTGCTGAAGCGTCGGCGCGATGGGGCGATGACGTTCTACTCGATCGCCGATCCGAATGTCGTGACGTTGTGCCGCACGGCGTGCGTGCAGATGGCGAGTCAGTTCGACGAAAAGTCGGTATCGAACCGGACGCTGAAGCGGTTCATGCAACGCGCATGAGCCGCTCGAGTGTGGGTCGCGTGATCGCGGCGCCGGAGAATCATCTGCCGGCGGCGCAACTGCGCTTGCGTCGACGGAACCTTGTTCGCAGCAGCGTGGGGCGACCCCAATCTTCCGGCGGCGATCGGCTTCATCAACGGCGGCAAGCTGCGTACTCTGGCGGTGACCGACAAGCAGCGCTCGTCGGCGCTACCCAATGTGCCGTCGGTCGCCGAAACAATTCCCGGCTTCGAAAATATCGGCTGGTCGGATTGATGGCGCCCGCCAGGCACACCGCAGTCGCTCATCGATTGTCGACGTGCGGTACGCCCAGCGGGCGCTCGCGAGCTCAGTCGGGAATGGGTTTCAGTTGGAGCTCCGCCGCCGTAGCGTTGACAAACCCGTACTTCGCGTAGGCCGAGTGGCTTTCCGGCGATTTCAGAAAGTTGAGATACTTCTCTGCCATCACCTTGCGCGGACTGTTCTTCAGCACGCCGATCGCATAGGCCACCTCGTCGATCAGGCTGTCTTCGGCCGGTAGCGTTACAGCCTCCACCTGCGCGCCGGCGCGCAGGGCTTCCTGCGTTTCGGTTTTCCAGACGATGCCGGCGTCGGAAGTGCCGGCCTTGATACGGTCAGGTGTCTCGCGGTGATGAACCGCGGTGAACCAGTTGTTCGGCGTGGTTTGGCACGAGTAGCATTCTTGCCGCGCCGAGATCTGGTCCCAGATGCCGTGGCGCTCGAGGACCTTGCGCGCGTAGAACTGCATGATGCCTTCGTTGAGCGGGTTCGGCATCGAGGTGCGAATGCCGGGGCGGACGAGGTCCTTGATGCCGCGGATCGCCTTGGGATTGCCCTTGGCAACCATGATTTCCATTTCGTTGTGCATGTATACCGCGTAGTGGTCCATCAGCCCGGCTTTCTTGAGAGTCTTCAGATGGCCGAGGTTTACCGAGGCGTAAACGTCGGGCAGCCCGGGGTACGATTTTCCTTCGTATGTCCATCCGCCTCCGAGGATCGCATTCATGATCAGTCCCGGCGGCAGTGTGATCAGCCCGACGTCGACGCCGGGATTGCGGCGCTGAAACGCCCGCACCACATCGTCCATGGCGAAAAATTGATTGCCCGCTAGCCACAGGATCAGCTCCGCGTCGCGCTGCATGCCACCCAGCGCCGCGGCGCCTTTCGCGATCCTGCCGTCGGCGTAGTAGAGCGTGAGATCAGTGTCTTTGTCTTTGGGAATCATCGCATTCTTGCCGCTCGCCGCAGGCGCGACGGATTGCGCTGGCGGCGCGGAACGTGGCTGCGTCGGCTCAGTCGCGCACCCAGCTACGAACCCCAAAACCACTCCGGACATCAGGTAATGCTGGAGGCTCGAACTGTTTCTCATCTCTAGGTGTCTCCGTTCGAGTGACCACTGAGTCAACGACGCCGCATGAAGAGGGTTGGGCCTTCACGCGAGGGTGGGACGCGCGGCCCGGCAATCACCAGCGTGCGTCCTCCGAAAGTCGCAGACTGAAGCTTGCGCGCCTTCTGGCGATAAGTAATGCCCCTTGACGCCGACTGTACAAGCTTCGATCATATGCGCGATCGCGCATATGCGCATGCTCTGTCAGCATGGATCCTGAACTGGAACGCCTCTTTGAAGTAGTTTCCGGCTATTTTTCGTTGCTGTCGGAACCGACTCGCCTGAAGATTTTGAACGCGATCTGCGAGGGCGAACTTAGCGTCTCCGAGATCGTCGAGCGCGTGGGGTCAACGCAGACGAATGTTTCGCGGCATCTGAACCTGATGTATGGAAAGAGCGCGCTCAAGCGGCGGCGCGATGGCGCGATGACCTTCTACTCGATCGCCGACCTGAACATAGTGACATTGTGTCGAGCTGCGTGCGTACAGATGGCGAGCCAGTTGGATGAGAAGCCAGTGTCGAATCGGGCGCTTAAACGTTTCATGCAGCGAGCATGAAGGATCAACGCGGTCGTGTCATCGCTGCACCTGAAAATCATCTGCCTAAGGCGCAACTTCGCTTGCAGCGGCGAAACTTTGTTCGCGGGAGCTTGGCCGCCGGCGCGCTGGTCGCCAGTGCGGGCGCAGCATCTCAAACAAATAATGCAACGCTCGTCCCGCCGTGGACACGCTCTCTTGGTGCGCCGGTGGTGACTACCGGCTACGGCATGCCCTCCAAGCACGAAGCGAATGTGCAACGGCGTCAAAGTCCTGGGCTCACGCCGCAACCGCAGGCGAGCATAAGTTTTACTCCTCTGCAGAATCTGTTCGGCATCATCACGCCGAGTGGTGTCCATTTCGAGCGGCATCACTCCGGCATGCCGGAGGTCGATCCTGAACAGCACCGGCTGATGATTCATGGCCTGGTCAAGCGGCCGCTGATGCTGACGATGGACGACATCATGCGGTTTCCGTCGGTCTCGCGCATTCACTTTATCGAGTGCGGTGCAAACGGCGGGATGGAATGGGCCAACGTTGCGGTGCCGACCGTGCAGTACACGCACGGCATGGTTGCGTGCAGCGAATTCACCGGCGTGCTGCTGTCGACGCTGCTCGAGGAAGTGGGGTTCGATCGAGCCAAGG
>JBDTQZ010000387.1:0-3356 GCA_039931935.1 Burkholderiaceae bacterium
CCGGCGGAAGTGCGGCGTTCAGCGAGCTCGCCGAAATCGGTGTCGGCAAAAGGTATAGCGTGCCACTCATCTTCGGGCCAGCAGGTCGATGCCCGCCGCTGAAAGCATCGAGGTCAACCGAATCAGTGGCAGCCCAATCAGGGCAGTCGGGTCGCTCGATTCAACGCTCTCAATGAGCACGATGCCCAGCGACTCGATCTTGGCTGCGCCAGCGCAATCGTACGGCTGATCGGCGCGCAAGTACGTCTCAAGCCTTTCCTTCGACAAGTTTCGGAACTTGACTGTGGTCGGGATACAGTCGACCTGAACGCTATTCGGCGTGGGTCCGATCACCGCGAGCGCGGTGTAAAAGACCGCAGCGCGCCCCTGCAACGATTGCAGTTGCGCCAGCGCAGCTTCGTGCGACATCGGCTTTCCGAGCGAGGTTCCGTCGGCGTCCACCATCTGGTCGGACCCTATAACAACCGCGCCTGGAAAGCGCGCCGCGACGGCCGCCGCCTTGTCACGTGCAAGGCGCATTGCAGTCTCGCGTGGCGTTTCCGACGGTAGCGCGGCCTCATCGACGTGAGGGGCTTGTACGTCGAACGGGCAGCGCAAACGCTCGAGCAGCTCACGTCGATAGCGTGATGTCGAGGCGAGTACGATCAACGGGAGTGCCATTTAACAAGTGTAGATGCGCGTGCTTGAATATTGATCGAGCAGCGCCGCGCTTCATCCATGCCTGTTCCAATACCGACGATCGATACCTTTGAACTTTCACGCTCAGGCCGGCGGGTCGAAGGCCAGGTCGTGATCGCACAATTACCTCGTCTCGCTGAATTCGTCACAACGTCGCGAGATCGTTTACGTTACGACATAGCCGGTCTGATCGATGAGGATGGTTATCCGGCCGCGGACTTGCATGTCGAGGGACGGTTGCAGCTGATCTGCCAGCGCTGCAATGCCTCCCTCGATTTCGATCTCGATCGTAAGGCGCGGTTTCGTTTCGTTGCCACCGAACAGGAACTGAACGCGTTCCCGATTGAGGATGACGAAATCGAGATGATCGTAGGCTCACGAAACATGAGCGTTTACGACTGGGTCGAAGACGAGGCGATTCTTTCGCTGCCACTTGTGCCGCGCCATGGCGAATGCTCCGCGCCGGTGAAAACAGAGGGTGATCCGAGCGCGGTTACAGCACCGAATCCTTTCGCGGTCCTGCTGGCGCTACGAGACAACTACGATGGCACTAAACGGCATAACTAGCGCAACTTTGCGCGGCGATGCTCGGGTACAATCGCCGCCTTTTCGCGGGGTTAGCCATGGCTGTCCAGCAAAACAAGAAGTCATCTTCCAAGCGTGGGATGCATCGGTCCCACGACTTTCTGACGAATCCTCCGACGGCGATCGAGCCGACCACAGGAGAGGTCCATCGTCGTCATCACGTCAGCCCGACCGGTTTCTACCGCGGCAAGAAGGTTATTCAAACCAAGAGCGACGAGTAATTTTCGCCGCGCGCACTGATTGATTCGGCGTGCGAGCGATTTCATAGTGACGACGCGAATCGCCGTTGATTGCATGGGCGGCGACCACGGTTGCGCGGTTACTGTGCCCGCGTCGCTCGCGTTTGTCGCACATCAGCCGGACGCGCAGCTTTTGCTAGTTGGCCGCCGACCGGACATGGAAGCCGCGCTGAAGGGTCAGCGTCAGGAGCGGATCGAGCTGTTGCATGCCGACGAGGTCGTTGAAAGCAATGATGCTCCCGCGACTGCAATGCGCACGAAGCGCAATTCCTCGATGCGAGTTGCGATCAATCTTGTGAAGGAAGGCCGCGCCGATGTATGCGTGAGCGCCGGCAATACCGGCGCACTGATGGCGATCGCGCGTTTCGTCCTGAAGACGCTGGACGGCATTGATCGTCCGGCGATTGCAGCCGTGCTACCGAACCAGAAGGGTGGCGTCACGACTGTGCTCGATCTCGGTGCCAATGTGGATTGCACTCCAGAACATTTGGTCCAATTTGCGGTTCTGGGCACAGCGCTGGTGGCGGCGGTCGAGGAGATCGACCGTCCGACAGTGGGCCTGCTTAACATCGGCGAAGAGCTAATTAAGGGCAATGAAGTCGTTAAGCAGGCGGCAGAACTGCTCAGAGCGAGCCCGCTTAACTTCGTTGGCAACGTCGAGGGCAACGATATTTTCAGGGGTACGACCGACGTGATCGTATGCGACGGCTTCGTCGGCAACGTTGCGCTGAAGACTTCGGAAGGGCTAGCGCTGATGCTTGCAGGTTTTGTACGTGAGGAGTTCACGCGCGGCGCCTTATCTCGCCTGCAGGCAATAGCTGCACTGCCAGTGCTGCGGCGATTCAAGCGACGAGTCGATCATCGCCGACACAACGGCGCGAGCCTGCTCGGCCTTCGTGGACTCGTCATCAAGAGTCACGGCTCGGCGGATGCGGTTGCGTTTGAGAGCGCGCTGAAGCGCGGCCTCGAACAGGCACGTCACCATGTGCTCGACCGAACGGTCGCTGAGATGCGGCCGTTCATTGCGCAACTGGCGCAATTGGAGCAGGCAAGCCGAGGTATTCAGTCGGCTGCTGCCGGCGTATGAGCCCGGGTTATTCGCGGGTCACAGGGACCGGTTCAGCGCTTCCGACGCGTGTCGTTTCCAACGCCGATCTCGCGCGCGACCTCGCTCGGCGCGGCGTTGAAACGTCCGACGAATGGATTGTCGCGCGTACCGGAATTCGGCAGCGTTATCTTGCCGAGCCGGGAAGTACGACCGCCGATCTCGGCGCCCGAGCCGCACGGGCTGCGCTTCAAGCGGCTGGTCGCACAGTGCGCGATGTCGACTTGATTGTCGTTGCCACGTCAACCCCGGATCAAATATTTCCGAGCACCGCGTGTCTGGTTCAAGCTCAACTCGAGGCCGATCAGCTCACTGCATTCGATGTACAGGCGGTCTGCAGTGGCTTCGTCTATGGTCTGGTTGTCGCCGATGCGATGATTCGCACAGGCATGAACCGGAGAGCGCTCGTCATAGGCGCCGAGTTGTTTTCGAGAATTCTTGACTGGAACGATCGCACCACATGCGTGCTTTTTGGAGACGGAGCCGGCGCGGTGGTTCTCGAGGCGTCAAGTGAGCCGGGATTGATCGCGTCTGAATTGAAGGCCGACGGATCGCATGCCGGCGTGTTGTGTACTGCGGGCCGCGTATCGCAGGGCAAGGTCGAAGGTCACCCATTCCTGACGATGGATGGTCCGGCAGTGTTCAAGCTTGCGGTCAATGTTCTTGGTGCATCTGCATTGAACGTGTTGCAGCAAGCCGAGCTGAAGGCTGAGCAACTTGATTGGCTGATTCCGCATCAGGCCAACGTG
>JBDTQZ010000388.1:0-3355 GCA_039931935.1 Burkholderiaceae bacterium
GGACGGCGAGCCTGTTTCTTCCTTGGTCGAACTGTGTTCTGCACTGGCCGTTTTGACGTTTGAGCCAGGTAGTCATGCGCTCATAGCAGGAGGAGCCGAACAACGGCGACGATATGTTGATTGGGCGTTGTTTCACGTGGAACCAGAGTTTTTACCATTGTGGCGTCGCTACACGCGCTCTCTCAAGCAGCGAAACGCGCTGCTGACGACTGCGTCTGTCACCTGCTCGGGAAGCGCGCTTGAATCGACGATCATCGCGTTCTGTCCGCCGGTTTCGGCGATCAGCACGCCGATCGGTGAGTCGCGCGCTGCCAATGCGCGATTGATGGCGCGAGCCGTGGCGGTGGATCCGGTGAATGCAACGCCCGCGACCCGCGGATCAGACGTTAATGACTTGCCGACCGTGTCGCCGCGACCGAGCACGAGCTGCAACACGTCGCGTGGCACGCCAGCGTCGAACATCAACTGCACGGCACGGAAGGCAATCAGCGGAGTTTGCTCAGCCGGTTTCGCGACGACACTGTTGCCTGCAACCAGCGCCGCGGCAATCTGCCCGCCGAAGATCGCGAGCGGGAAATTCCATGGGCTGATGCAGACGAAGACGCCGCGCCCCGCCAGGCGCAGTTCGTTCGATTCGCCGGCAGGGCCGGGTAGCGGCTCGACCTTCATCTGCGCGCCACCGAGCGCAGCGTAGTAGCGACAGAAGTCGATTGCCTCACGCACTTCCAGGTGTGCGTCGAGCATGGTGCGGCCGGCTTCGCGCACGATCAGCGCCGCGAGCTCGTCGTGCGCAGCCTCCCAGGTGTCGGCGATCCGATTGACGATTGCGGCGCGTGCCTCGACACCAAGTGCATCCCAGCCCTGCATCGAAGCGCTCGCCGCTTCAACCGCACGACCTGCGTCGTGCGACGTCGATTCAACCACCGACCCCACAATGTCGCCGAGCCGCGCCGGATTGCGCACATCGACGCGCCACGAACCGCCGATGTGACCGCTGATCAAAGAGGTCGCCGCGACTTGTGCCGACCGTGTCACCGTCTCGGCCATTGTCAGCAACGAGGGCGCGTACTGCAGATCGATGCCACGCGAATTGCGGCGTTCGACGAAAAGCTGCCGACCTGTGGGGAGCGCGGACGGCGGCGCGTCGGACGCCAGGTAGCTGCGCGCCTGTTCATGGACATCTCTAACCAGCAGCTCCGACGGCACTGAGCTATCGGTGATCTGGTGAACGAACGAAGTGTTGGCACCGTTTTCGAGAAGACGTCGAACGAGGTAGGCAAGAAGGTCGCGAAACTCGCCGACGGGTGCATAGACGCGCACGCGCACGTCGGGCTGATCCGCAAGCAGTGCGTCGTAAAGTGGATCGCCCATGCCGTGCAGCCGCTGAAACTCGTAGCGTCTGCCGTCACTCTGGCTGGAAAATTCGCGAGCGAATTCAAGAATCGATGCAACGGTCAATGCATTGTGGGTCGCAAATTGCGGATACACCGGCGCCGGATGGCTCAACAATCGGCGCGCCACGGTCAGGAACGAAATGTCGGTCGCCCACTTGCGAGTAAAGACGGGAAAGCCCGACATGCCGAGCTCCTGTGCCCGCTTGATCTCGGCATCCCAGTAGGCGCCTTTGACAAGCCGAACCGCGATGGGCCTGCGCAGCTCCTCGCTGACTTGCAGCAAGTGACTGACCGTGTGCAGCGCACGAGGTTGATAACTCTGTATCGCAAGCCCAAGTCCCGGCCAGTCACCCAGCGACGATTCGCGCATCAGCCGCTCGAATATTGCGATGTGCAACACGAGGCGCTCCGACTCTTCGGCGTCGACCGTCAAATTGACATTCGCCGAACGCGCGAGCTCAGCAAGCTCGACCAGGCGCGGATACAGCTCACGCTCACACCGTTCAATTTGTGCGGTCTCGAAGCGCGGATGAATCGCAGATAGCTTGACCGATATGCCATCGTGCGCCGTCCAGTCCTGACTGTCTTGTTTCAGCGCACTTTTTAGCGACTCGAGCGCGTCGACGTACGAGGTGTAGGAGCGATCGGCGTCAGCGCGCGTGCGTGCACCTTCGCCGAGCATGTCGAACGAATACGTCACGCGCGAGTCAGGCCGGCGTTTAACGCGCGCCATTGCATCTGGCAAATTTGTCGCGAAGACGAACTGGTCGCCGAAGCGGCGGATCCCGTCGATCACCAGCGGGCGCAGAGCGCTCTTCGCGAGCCACGCGCGCAGCGATCCTCGATCGCCTCCGGCGTCCTGCAGCTCGGCGTCGGCTGCAGTGTGGCCGGCAATCTTTAGCGCGGTGGCGAGCACGCGCGTCACGAAGTTGCCGTCGAGCCCGATTCGCGTGTCGCGAAAATGCGCAAGCTTTTCGGCGATCAGCCACGTCTGCGTTTCTGCGTCGGGAGCGCGCAACAACGCTTCCGCCAATCGCAGCAACGCAATACCTTCAGGTGTGGCAAGGGGAAACGAATTCAGCAGATTCTGGGCAGACAGCAAAGCCGTATCTGCCGTCCGAACCGCATCGATATAGCGCAGCGCACGTGCTCGCGCAGCGTCGCGTACCCCGGCCGCCGGAATGTCCGTTGCGATAGCTGTGAGCGCCTGCCGCTCGTCCTCGTAGGGATCGCCCAGGTCAGGCAACCGGCGCAACGCTTCCAGAACACCGTGCAATACGGCTCCCGCATCGTGAAGTCGCTGAAATTTAGCACCGTGCTTCGCTTCGAGCGGCCGCGGCATCGCACGCCTTCATCGATTCGTATAATCAACGGCTGCACACTTCGGATCTGCGATGAAAATCCTTGTTCCCGTTAAGCGAGTCATTGACTACAACGTCAAGGTGCGTGTGAAGTCGGACAAGAGCGGTGTCGACCTGGCCAACGTCAAAATGTCGATGAATCCGTTCGACGAGATCGCCATCGAAGAAGCCGTGCGGCTGAAGGAAGCGGGCGTAGCCACCGAAGTGATCGCGGTTTCCTGCGGCGTCTTGCAGTGCCAGGAAACGCTACGCACTGCGATGGCAATCGGTGCCGACCGCGGGATTCTGGTGGAGACCAATGTTGAGCTGCAGCCGCTTGCAGTTGCCAAGCTGCTGAAGGCGATCGTCGACAAGGAGAAGCCGCAACTGGTGATTGCCGGCAAGCAGGCGATCGACGACGATGCGAATCAAACGGGCCAGATGCTGGCTGCGCTGGCCGACATGCCGCAGGCGACCTTTGCCTCGAAAATCACCATTGCCGATGGACGCGCGCAGGTTACGCGCGAAGTCGACGGCGGACTCGAGACAATTTCGGTCGCGCTGCCGGCGATTATCACCACCGATCTGCGCCTGAACGAGCCGCGCTATGTCACGCTGCCC
>JBDTQZ010000389.1:0-3355 GCA_039931935.1 Burkholderiaceae bacterium
CGCGCGCTCGGCCCGACCGCATCGCGAGGCTCGGCATCGGTTATGTGCCCGAAGGACGCGCCATTTTTCCCAATCTCTCGGTGCGCGAGAATCTGCTGATGGCAGCGCGCGTGGGCAGCAACGGCCGCTGCGACTGGACCCTTGATCGAGTGGTGCAGACCTTTCCTCGGCTCGCGGAGCGGCTGCAACACGGCGGCACGCAGTTATCCGGCGGCGAGCAGCAGATGCTGGCGATCGGCCGCGCGCTGATGACGAATCCCGACGTGCTGCTATTCGACGAAGCGACTGAAGGTCTGGCACCGCTGATCGTGCGGGAGATCTGGCGCATCATCGGTGCGATACGCGCGACGGGAATCGCGTCGTTGATCGTCGATCGCAACTACCGCTCGGTACTCGCACACACCGATCGCTGCGTCGTGCTCGAGAAAGGGCGCGTCGTGCTCGAAGGAAAATCGACGGAATTGGCCAAGGCACCCGAAAAGCTCGCGCGATACCTTGGTGTCTAGGAAAAAAAACGGCGCCCTCCGGCGCCGTCGTTTGTTCGATCTGACCTAGCGCCCGATCGTGGCAATAGCCCGTTGCGCAGTTATGCTGTGCGTCGTCGCGGTTGGATGAAATGAATCCCAGTAGAAATAAGTCGCTGGTGTCGCGCATAGCGTCGGCGGTGCCACCAGATCGTTAAAGCAAGGGGCGGTCGCATTCGTGTATCCCAGCGCCGCCGGATTGGCGATGGCCTCAGTATTCAGCGCAAACACGTCGACCACATAAAGACTGAGTCCGGGTGAGGCGGCCCGAATCTGCGCGATCTGCTGCGCCAGCGCTCCGTTAAATTGTGCAGACAGTTGCGTAGCGCCGGCCGCCGCTACGGGACCCAACGCCTGTGCGCGCGGCGTCTTGCCGACGTCCGCGCTGTTCGCAATGAGGATCTGGCGCGCGCCCGACGCGTAGAGCCGGTTGATGATCGTGACGACGTTGGTCACCGCGCCGGTCAACACCGTCGTCGGTGCATTGGGATTCGTCTGCGCGAGTGTCAGCGCATCGACGATATCGTTGCCGACCGTGACGCCGTCGACGATGAACAGCGCGTTCGCGCTCGAAACAAAGTTGACCCGCGTGAAATACTGATCGAGCTGCGTCACCATGTTCGGCACGCCTTGGATGGTGCCGGTAATCGGACCGGTGCGCGCGCCGGCATAGGCAAAGTTATTGCCACCCGTGCGAGACGGCGTGACTGCGGCACCGTAACGAGCCGCAATGATTTCGGCAAACACCTGGCCATCGGAGAAGCGAGCGGTTGCATAAGGCGGGGTCGGAGGACAGTTCGCTGGAATGAGGTTGCAGGTGTTGCCGGTATCACTAACGCTGGCGCCGAAGACATAGGTCACCTGTCCGAAAGCCGGTTGCGGCGGCGAATCGTCATCACTGCCACCGCACGAAACAAGAAACGCAGCCGCGGCGAGCGCGACAAGAACACGAGCCGCCTGGCGGCTGAGATCGATCATGGGCTGTCTCCGGTAGATCTGGTTATGGTGATGCAGCAGCTATGCCGCGCTGAATAATAGTCGTTTGCGGATGCTGACCGGCGCTAGCCGTTAGCAGCGCCGGCCTGCGCGCGCCGCAGGCGGTCATGTATCGCCTCCCACTGTGGATCGAGCGGAGGTTCCGCAACGATCAGACGATTTGCTCCGCTCGAATCGAGCCGATGCAAAGACGAATACAGCAAGCGCGCGTAGTCATCAGCGCGCTCTGCAGCGGCAATGGCTAACGAAACGTCGGCGCGACAGTTCTGTAGCAGGCTCAACGGCGCGAGCACTGCGACCCGCGCACCACCCGGCTTCGAAAGCGTCGCGGCCAACTCGTCGACCGGCATCACGACGAGTGGCGTGTACGGTGCATAGTGTTTTTCGAGCCCGCCCGGAGAGCGAGGCGATTGAGCGCCGGCATCGCCTAGGTGACGGCCGAGTGCTTCTTGCAGCTGGTCGCGCGTGACTGCGCCGGGTCGCAGCAGCGTCGGCTTGTCGCTGCAAACGTCGACGATGGTCGACTCAATTCCTACCGGACATGCACCGCCGTCGAGAATCAGATCGACTTTGCCGCGCGGCTTGAGGCCGAGATCGTCGATCACGTGCTGCGCGGTGGTCGGGCTAATGCGACCGAAGCTGTTTGCGCTCGGCGCCGCCAGCGCGCCGTCAAACGCGTGCAACAACGCGCGCGTCCAGGCGTGTGCGGGCGATCGAAGGCCCACGGTGTCCTGCCCGCCGGTCACGATGTCGCGTGCGCGCGCGTTGCGTCTAAGCACCAGCGTCAACGGGCCCGGCCAGAACGCACTCGCAAGGACGCGTGCAGCGTCGGGCACCTCCATCGCCCAGCTATCGAACGCATCGGCACCGCTGACGTGCACAATGACTGGGTGATCCGCGGGCCGCCCCTTTGCGGCGAATAACTTTCGCACCGCTTCTTCATTGTCGGCATCTGCGGCGAGCCCATAGACCGTTTCAGTGGGCAGCGCGACGATCCCGCCTCGACGCAAGACATCAACAGCGCGCTCGATCGCTGCCGCATCGACCGCGGGCGTGTTCATCCGATCCACCGTCTCATTTCGCTGGTGCGATGCTAAGCGCACTCGCCACACGATACGAGCGCGCGATCGCTTCCGGCAACGTCGGGGCCAAACACGTCACGTGTCCCATCTTGCGACCCAGGCGTGCTTCGCGTTTGCCGTACAAGTGCAGCTTCGCGCCGGGCACCGCGAGCACCGACCCCCAGTCGGGTTCATGCATCGTCTGCCCGCCCGAGCGACTGCGGAACCATTGATCGCCGAGGATATTCAGCATGACCGACGTCATCATCTGACTCGTATCGCCAAGAGGTAAATTCGCCATCACGCGTGCCTGCTGCTCATACTGGCTCGTCACACATGCGTCGATCGTATAGTGGCCGGAGTTGTGCGGACGCGGCGCGATCTCGTTGACCAAGAGCGAGTCGTCGCGCAATACAAAGAATTCGACGCAAAACACGCCGACGTAGTTCATTCGTTCGGCGAGCGTCAGCGCCGCGTCGCGCGCACGCTGGGCAATGCCGTCATTCACGCGCGCAGGAGCAATCGACGTCGCGAGTATTCCGCCACGGTGCTCGTTCTCCGCGATCGGAAAGGTGACCGCTGTGCCGTCTGTCGCGCGGCACGCGACGACCGAAACTTCAAGACGCAATGGCACTTTCTTTTCCAGCACGCATGGCACGCTTCCCATTGCGCGCCACGCCGCGCGCACCGCGTCGAGCGTGTCTACCGGCACCTGACCCTTGCCGTCGTAACCCATCCGTGCAGACTTCAATAGCGCGGGAAAAAGTTGCGCAT
>JBDTQZ010000390.1:0-3352 GCA_039931935.1 Burkholderiaceae bacterium
ATGAAAGCCGCTGCCGGCGCAGCGGAAACGGTGCCTCTGATCGCCGTTACCAACCTTGCGCGCGCGATGGACGATTTGCGCAATGCCGAGGTACGCCTCGTGGGCGCAGCCGGCGAATCCGAACAGTCATTGTTCGCGCTCGATTTGACCGGGCCGCTCGCGTGGGTTCTCGGTGCTGAAGACGCGGGCCTGCGGCGCTTGACGCGCGAGCGTTGCGATACGCTCGCGCGCATTCCGCTCGCGGGCCACGTCGAAAGTCTGAACGTTTCGGTCGCAGCTGGGATTTGCCTGTTCGAGGCGAAACGACAACGCAACGCTTCGCACGTCGCGGTTTGAACTCATCCAGCCAGCGCACCGCACGCGAGTACATCGCGCAAGCGCGCCGCATCGCGGTGCTGACCGGCGCTGGCATCTCCGCCGAAAGCGGTATCCCGACTTTTCGCGATGCGACGAGCAGCCTGTGGGCCAAGTTCGATCCGATGCAGCTTGCATCCGAAGATGGGTTTCGGGTCGATCCGCCGCTGGTATGGCGCTGGTACGCATGGCGGCGCGGGTTGGTCTGCGCTGCGCAGCCGAACGCCGGACACCTCGCGCTGGCTTCGGCGCAAGCGCGCTTCGATTCGTTCGATCTGATTACGCAGAATGTCGACGGCCTTCATGCCCGGGCCGGCAGCGCGCCGATCGAGCTGCACGGCAACCTGATGCGCACGGTATGCCTGGCCGGCTGTGGGTTTGTCGAGGATGACCTGCGGCGCTTGCCATCGGGCGAGCCGCCGCGTTGTCCCGCGTGTGGCGAATGGCTGCGGCCAGGCGTGGTCTGGTTCGGCGAGATGCTGGACGCTGCGACGCTGCAGCAGGCGCAAGCTGCCGCCGCGCGCTGTGAGGTCATGCTGGTCATTGGCACGTCCGGTCTGGTGTATCCAGCCGCAGGACTGCCCTCCGAGGCGCTGCGCCATGGCGCGAAGGTCATCGTCGTCAATCCGCAACCCAGCGAGCTCGATGAACTGGCAACGGTCGTCGTCCGTGGAACCGCAGCCGTCGCGCTGCCGGAGCTTCTGGCGGTCAATAGCCGACCGCCTCCGCCGCCCTAGCGTTAGAAGGCGTTTCAGGCTAGAATCGCGCGCTTTTTCAAGCGCTTGCGGCCTTGGGCTCAAGCGCCCTTCCTTGCCACACCGCTTGCCGCACCGAGCGTGTAGCAGAACATCGCGGGTGGCTAACCCACAAGGAACCTGAATGCGTCACTACGAAATCTGCTTCATTGTGCATCCCGATCAGAGCGAGCAAGTGCCCGCGATGATCGATCGCTACAAGGCGATGATCGCCAACAACAAGGGCGCGATCCATCGCGTCGAAGATTGGGGCCGGCGCCAGTTGTCGTATCCGATCGACAAGCTCGCCAAGGCGCACTACGTGCTGCTGAACATCGAGTGCGACAGCAAGACGCTGGACGAGCTCGAAAACGCATTCCGCTACAACGACGCAGTGCTGCGCCACTTGACCGTCAAGATGAAGCGCGCCGAAACCGGCGCTTCGCCGATGATGAAGATTGTCGAGCGCGAAGAAGCGCGCAAGGCCTCGGCGGAGCAGTCATCGGGGCAGACGCAAACGCCCGCGCAGCCCAGTGAGGTTGCTGCGCCGGTGGCTGAGGTAACCGCTTGATCGGCTCACCGCGAGTCAGCAGCAGGTCGGTGGATCGGTGCAACCAGTGAGTGAATCAGCTCTGCATTCGTGCGAAAGCCGTGGCGAAGAGCGCGTTGCGCTATACGCCGGCTGGCGTAGCCGTGCTGGAGGCGAGCTTCGAGCACGAGGGCAGCGTGACCGAGGCTGCCGCGGAGCGGACGCTGGCGTTCGAGTTCTCGGCCATCGCGTTGGGTGCGGTCGCGCAGGCGCTGGATCGCGAGCCGCTAGGCACGCCGTTGATGCTCGAAGGATTCATTGCGCCGCGCTCGCGCCGAACGACGCGGCTACTAGTGCATGTGACGGAATACAAAGTTAACGAAATAAGAGACGGAGTTTGAAATGGCATTCGGAGCAGGACGAGGCAAGTTCAAAGGTAAGGGCAAGGGCCCGCGGCGCGAGAACAAGCAGAACGCGCTGTTCAAGCGCAAGCGGTTCTGCCGCTTCACGGTCGAGAAGGTCGAGCAGATCGACTACAAGGATGTCGACACGCTGCGCGATTTCATCGGCGAGAACGGCAAAATCACTCCGGCTCGATTGACGGGGACCAAGGCGCACTACCAGCGCCAGCTCGATACCGCCATCAAGCGCGCGCGCTTTCTGGCGCTGCTGCCGTACACCGATACGCATTGATTGCGCGCAAGGAATCGATCATGCAAATTATTTTGTTGGAAAAGGTGATCAACCTCGGCCAGCTGGGCGATGTGGTCAAGGTGAAGCAAGGCTATGCGCGCAATTTTCTGATCCCACAAGGCAAGGCCCGTCGTGCGACAGAGACAGCCATCAAGGAATTTGAAACACGCCGAGGTGATCTCGAAAAAGCGCAGTCGGATCGACTGTCGGCCGCGCAAGCGGTCAACGACAAGCTCAGCGGATCGAGTGTGCGCATTCCGGCCAAGGCGGGTGTGGATGGCAAGCTGTTTGGCTCGGTGACCAATTTCGATATCGCCGAAGCGCTCGGCAAGCAGGGCTTCGGCGTCAATAAAGGGCAGATCCGCATGCCGCAAGGCCCGCTGAAATCAGTGGGCGAGCATCATGTGTCGGTGGCGCTGCACACGGATGTCGTGGCGGAAGTCACAGTGACCGTGGTCGGCGAACAGGCGTAGCGCGAACAGCCGTGAACTCAATGGCGGCCACATCGGCCGCCATTTTTTTTGCGCGGCTGCTTGCTGCGCGGCCGCTTGTTATAGTTTGCGGCCCACCTCCGCAGTGCCCCCACTCTCACTCGTGAATCAGCCGATCGATCCCCAGCTTGCGGCCGTCCGGCTTCCTCCGCACTCGATCGAGGCCGAACAATCGGTCCTTGGCGGATTGCTGCTGGATAACACCGCGTGGGATCGCATCGCCGATCTAATCGGCACCACCGATTTTTACCGGCAGGATCATCAGTACATTTTCGGCGCGATCAGCCGCTTGGTGGATGCCAGCAAGCCGGCCGATTCGGTCACAGTGTTCGAGGCGTTGCGCAACACGGGGCGCGCGGAGCAGGCGGGCGGGCTCATCTATCTCAACTCGCTGGCGCAGAACACACCGTCGGCGGCCAACATTCGGCGCTATGCCGAGCTGGTGCGCGAGCGGTCGGTGTTGCGCCGGCTGGTGACCGCGGGCGACGAGATTGCAACCAGCGCGCTGAATCCCGCGGGAAAAGACACCAAGCAGATCCTCGACGAAGCCG
>JBDTQZ010000391.1:0-3346 GCA_039931935.1 Burkholderiaceae bacterium
CAACCGATCTCACAGCAGCAAGTTGGAGTGCGTTCAGCACACTCTTGGACCGCGCGTTGGAGCTCGCACCGCATGAGCGGCTGTCTTGGCTGGATGCGCTGGGCCCCGAGCATGCGGCGCTCAAGCCCGCCCTGCGCGCGCTGCTCGAACGCGGTGTCGGCGTCGAGACCTTACAGTGGCTCGACACATTGCCGCGAAGCGACGGTCCAGCGCCTCCGCTCGACGAACCCGAACTGCAACCCGACGCGCGCGTTGGCCCCTATCGGCTGTTGCGCGAACTCGGCGTGGGCGGCATGGGCGCGGTGTGGCTGGCCGAACGCGCCGACGGCACCCTAAAGCGTCAGGTCGCGTTAAAGCTGCCGCGGGCAGTCTGGTCCACGGGGCTCGCGCAGCGCATGGCACGTGAACGTGACATCCTGGCTTCGCTCGAGCACCCGCACATCGCGCGGCTGTATGACGCGGGCACCGACGCACAGGGCCGACCGTTTCTTGCACTTGAATATGTCGAGGGCCAGCCGATCGACGTCTATTGCCGCGAGCGGGCACTGAACACCAAGGCGCGGTTGACGCTGCTGCTACAGGTGGCGCGAGCGGTAGCCTTCGCGCACAGCCGACTAGTGGTGCACCGGGACCTGAAGCCTGCCAACATCCTGGTCACTGCCGGTGGCCAGGTGCGGTTGCTCGACTTCGGTATCGCCAAGTTGATGGAGGGCGATCGCACGCAGGAAACGCAACTCACTCAACTGGCGGGTCACGCGCTGACGCTGGACTATGCAAGTCCCGAGCAGATTCGCGGTGAGCAGATCGGCACCGCGAGCGATGTTTACTCGCTGGGTGTAGTGGCCTACGAACTGCTGACCGGGGTCAGACCGTACAAGCTCAAGCGCGGCAGTGCCGCCGAACTGGAGGAAACCATTGCCACGGTCGACGCGCCGCTGGCCAGCGCCACCGCCACCGACACGGCCGCCAGAAAAGAGCTACGCGGCGACCTCGACGCGATCCTGAACACTGCGCTGCGCAAGGACGCACAGCAGCGCTATGCGAGCGTCGATGCCCTAGCGCAGGACATTGAACGCCACATGCGCGGCGAGCCTGTACAGGCGCGGCCGGACAGCACCGGGTACCGGCTGCGCAAGTTCGTCGGTCGCAACCGCCTGGCTGTCGGGGCGGCGGCAGCCGTCCTGCTGGCGGTGCTAACGGGAGCGACCGTCGCGCTCTGGCAGGCCCGCGAGGCGCGGGAGCAGGCGCGCATTGCGCGGATCGACGCGCAGACCGCATCGGCGGTGCAGAACTTCCTCGAAGGCTTCTTCCGCGCGAGTTCCGGCGACCAGGCCGATCCTATGAAGGCGCGGCAGCGCACCGCCCAAGAGTTGCTCGACGAGGGCTCGGCGCGGATCGAGACCGAGCTCGACGACGCGCCGGCGGCCAAGCTGCGCGTACTGAAGACGCTGGCCGAAATGAACATGGGCATGGGGCGCTACGAACGCGTGACGCAGTTGCTCGAACAGCGCGTCGCGCTCGCCGAACGCGTGCACCCGGGCCCCAGCGCGGTCCGCGTACATGCACTGGCGCAACTGGGCAACCAGCTGAGCCGCGTCGATCGCGCGGCCGACGCACTTGTGCAGCTGACTAAGGCGGACGCAATCGCGCAGGAGCTGGGCGAGATCGACGACGACACGCGCATCGCACTCGAACTCGCATGGGCTGACTACTACAGCCGCAGCTACGACGCGCGCGGAATCGAGCGGGCCCGGCGCGGCGCCGAGCTGCTCAGCCGGCGGCCGCCGTCACAGGAGCTCGTGCGTGTGTACGTGCTGCTGGGCGAGCTCGAGCGCACCAGCGGCCGGCCGGCCGACGCCGTGCGTTCGCTTCGCCAGGCCATCGCGGTGGTGGATCAGCTGCCCGCTGGCGGCGGAGCGGGCCGCGTCAATCCGCTGCTCCAGCTCGCATTCTCCGAGTCAGCGAACGGCAATCGCGCGGCCGCCGAAGCGATCATGCGCGAAGGCGTCGCGGTGGCCGAGCGCACGGTCGGACCCGCCAGCAGTTGGACGATCAACATGCTCGGCAACCTCGGTGTCCTGCTGTCGCAAGGCGGCCGGCTGCGCGAAACGCTGGAGGTTATGCATGACGCACGGGATCGGCTGAGCTTGCTGCCCGATACGCTGGACAGTGCGTTGTTGCAACGATCGATCCTCTTCGTCGAAGCGCCCAACGAGCGCGCGTTCGGGCGTCCGGAACGCGCACTCGCATTGAGCGACCAATGGGATTCCGTGGACAAATCGGCCGCGCACCCGGTCAAGGACTCCGCGATGCTCGCCTGGCGTGCGCTCGCCCTGACCGACATGGGACAACTCGCGGCCGCGCGCAGCGCACTCGACAGGTCCGCGGCGGTACGCAAACAGCACAACCTGAACGATTACTTCGGCATGGTCATCATTGCGCGGTCTGAAATCCCGCTCGCGTTGGCCAGCGGCCGCGCGGACCACGCGCGTGATGTTCTGCAGCGCTGGGTCGATCATCCGCAGGCGCTTCGCGATCGCCGGCCGGAGCTGCTCGCGGCCATTGCCGAGGTGAAGCTGGCCACCGACGAGCCGGCGGCGGCGGCCGCGGCCGCCGAAGCGGGTCTGGCCGAGTTGGCGGACCCCAAGTTCGCCCCGGTGTCCAAGGGCAGTCGCATTCATCTGCACCTTACGCTCGCCCGCGCGCAGCTGGCGCAGGGCCGCGCCGACGACGCCGAGCGCGGCGTGCTGCAGGCGCTCGAGGAAAACGCCGCGATGTGCGACGTCGAGTTGAGCCCCGATCGCCTCCTGGCACTGACGGTTCTCGCGCAAGCGAGCCTCGCGCTCGGCGACCGCGCGGGCGCAAAGCGCGCCTTCGACGAGGCCCAGGCGATCCGCGTGCGCCACCAACGGCTCGGCCCGCAGTACCTGCAGCCGCTCGAGCGGGTGCGCGCGGCGCTGGCCTGACGACACCTCGATGAATTGATCGAGCCGACGCGTGGCCACCGCTTTCGATGAAAGCGTCGACGTCATCTCGCGCGCTTCGTAGACTGGTCGGCAGCGTCGCTGTCGCACGCTACATCGGGCGTAGGCACATACATCGCGCGCACCTCGGCCGCATTGTGGCAAGACGAAGTCACTTTCTCCGAGGCACGCAGCGCGAGCGTGTGTTCGGACCCGATTGCACGTGCGACGGCCCGGATCGTTGCGATGACTCTGCTCCGGGTCCGTTGGTACGTGTGCTTCAAGCGCAGAGTGTGATACATCGTCAACCTCCCGTTTTTGGCGCACGTTTGCGGCGCCGATAATTCCCCAATCGGAACGGCGGGGAAAAGCCGTCACACAGC
>JBDTQZ010000392.1:0-3340 GCA_039931935.1 Burkholderiaceae bacterium
GTTCCCCGCATGGCGCGGCAGTCTTCTGGCGGGCGGCCTCGCCACACAGTCTCTGATCCGCCTGCAGATGGACGGCGAACAGCGCGTCGGCATCGAAGAGCGGGTGTTCATGGGCAGACGCATCCGCGACGTCGCGCAAGGACGCGATGGCGCGATCTTCGTCATTGTCGACGCCGCGAAAGGCGACCTGTTGCGGCTGACTCTCTCACCGCGGTCGCGCTAGCCATGAGAAGGCTGATTGTTCACGAGTTCGTCACACTCGACGGCGTAATGCAGGCGCCGGGTGGTAAGGATGAGGACCGAGACGGGGGGTTCGAGCACGGTGGGTGGACGTTGCCCTACTGGCACGATGACATCGGCAAGAGCTTCGGCGCGCTGATGGAGAATGTAGACGCTTTTCTGTTAGGCCGGCGCACGTACGTGACACACGCTGAAGCATTCGAGCCCATGCCTCCGGGCAACTTCTTCGGGGACATGATGAACGCACCGAAGAAGTACGTGGTGTCGAAGACGCTCCAGAAGCCAATCTGGCGCAACACCACGATCATTCGCGACAACGTGATCGAGTCTGTGCGCGCGCTGAAGGCACAGCCCGGCAAGAACATCCTCATGGACGGCAGCAGCCAGCTTGTACACGCGTTGATTGCGCAGGACCTGGTCGACGAGCTGCACCTGACTCTGTATCCGCTGACATTGGGGAGCGGCAAGCGTGCGCTGCCGGACGGGGTGTATTCGCAATTCGACCTGACGTCGGCCACACCGTATCCCACCGGTGTTGTCGGCTTGCATTATGTTCGCAAACCTTAGACTCGGCCTGCAGCTCTGTCGCGCGATCTGCATCCTATGAATTCGTAGCGTTGATGCCTGAACAAATTGTCCTCATCGCTGGTGCCGGCCCCACTGGCCTCGTGCTCGCGCTCTGGTTGACGCGGCTCGGCATCAAAGTGCGGATCATCGACAAGACCGCGGAACCGGGCACCACTTCCCGCGCGCTCGCCGTGCAGGCGCGCACGCTGGAGTACTATCACCAGGTTGGGTTGGACGACGCCGTCGTTGCGGGCGGAGTCAAGATCGAGAATCTCAATCTGTGGGCGAGCGGGCGGCGAGTGGCAGGTGTTCCCTTGCAGCGCACGGGAGAAGGAGTAACTCCATACGCCTTCGCTCTCGTGTTTCCTCAGGACGCCCACGAGCGACTGCTGATCGAGCGATTGAGCACGCTCGGCGTGCGCGTCGAGCGGCAAACAGAGCTGTTGGGATTCTTGCAGAACGAGAGCGGTGTGACAGCGACGCTGCGGCGGCCGGATGGCTCGGAAGAAGCTTGCGATGCAGCGTATCTCGCGGGATGTGACGGAGCGGCGTCGATCGTTCGCGGGCAGCTGGGTATCGGCTTTCCGGGCGGAACGTACACCGGTCTCTTCTACGTCGCCGATGTGATCGCAACGGGCGAGCCGGTTGATAAGGACCTCCACGTCGATATCGAAGATGCCGATTTTCTGCTCCTCTTCCCTCTCAAAGGACAAGCGCACTGGCGCCTGGTCGGCAACGCCCACGATTTGCCGGGGGGCGAACACGGCAAGCTCAGTTTCGACGACGTGAAGGGCAAAGCCATCGAGCACCTCAAACTAAACATCGAGAAGGTGAACTGGTTTTCGACCTATCGCGTGCACCATCGCGTCGCGCTCCACTTCCGCAGCGGTCGCGCCTTCCTGCTCGGCGATGCCGCGCACATCCATAGTCCAGTCGGTGGGCAAGGGATGAATACGGGGATCGGCGACGCCGTGAACCTGGCGTGGAAGCTAGCCCAGGTCTTGAAGCAAGGTGCCTCCGAGAAAATCCTCGACACCTATGAGCCTGAGCGGATTGCTTTCGCTCGGCGACTTGTCGCAACCACCGATCGCGGATTTGTGCTCGTCACGAGGCGTGGCGCTCTCGCGGCTGTGGTGCGCAAGCGGATCGTTCCACTTGTGGTGCCGGTGCTCTTTCGAATCAGGGCAATGCGTCGCTTGCTGTTCAGGACTGTGTCGCAGACCCAGGTCAACTATCGTGACAGCTCGTTGAGCGAGGGCTCCGCGGGGAAAGTGCGCGCGGGAGATCGACTGCCCTGGGTCAAGCTCGCGTCCGGCGAAGACAACTTCGCGCCGCTCACGTCGCTAGCGTGGCAGGTCCACGTCTACGGCGAAGTGAAACAGGGTCTGCGTGAGGCGTGCGGCGAGGTTCGGCTTCAGCTTCACCCATTTGCGTGGGAATCAGGAATGCGACGCGCGGGTTTTCAGAACGGAGCCGTGTACCTCCTGCGACCGGACGGTTACGTAGCGCTCGCTGACCGGAGTGCCGACCCGAACCGGTTGCGTCAATATCTCGCTCGACGCGAGCTAGTCATCTAGTTCTCGAGTCATCTCGATCATCGTGCGCCGGAAGCCGGCGCGAGCGAATAGGTGCTGCGCAGTGGGGCTCCCCTCCGGCGGCGAAGGCGCAACGCGAGACTCGGCCACTCGTGAACATTAGTGGCTGAATCCAGGGTTCTTCCCCTGGAGTACCTTCTGTGCCGAACTTAGTACGATGCAGCAACCTGCCCGTTCACGGAGGTGTGGTATGCGTGTGGTCAGGGCGCCGTTGGCCTTGTCGACAATCCTCTGCTCTGCGCTGTTGCTCCACACTGTTTCGGCATGCGCACAAGAGGCGCAGAAACCCGCGGCGAGCACCACGACACCCGAGTTGGCGGAACTTGCATTGAAGGCAAAGCCGCGGCTCTTGATACTGTATCACTACAACGGCCTATCGCAGGAGGAACTAGTGGCTGACATGCTTGCGCGCTATCCGAGGCCTTTTGTTGTAGGTCGAGACCTGGACGTCTACTGAGGACCAATCGATGATACTCTTTCGCTCTGCTTCCCCACGCCAGATAAGCGTCGGGCTCGCTGTACTTCGTGTCGCCGTTGCGGCGGTCTTCATCAACCACGGGCGGCAGAAGTTGTTCGTCTATGGTTTCGCCGGCGTCACCGGCGCGTTCACGCAGATGGGCGTCCCTTTTCCGGGCATCATGGGACCTTTCATCGGCCTGCTCGAGTTCTTCGGCGGCATTGCTTTGCTGTTGGGCCTCCTTACTCGGCTGCTCGCGGTTGGGCTCGTGTGCGACATGCTCGGTGCCATTGTTCTGGTGCAGCTGAAGAGAGGGTTTTCGGGTTATGAGCTCGAGTTCCTGCTTCTTGGGTCGAGTCTCGCTCTAGCTCTGACAGGAGCCGGCAGATTCTCCGTGGACGCTTTCCTCGCTGCCCGTCAGGAAAAGAAGACCGCGCTGTGAAGCGGTTCCTTGGCGTCTAGCCCACCGATTCGCGTCGGC
>JBDTQZ010000393.1:0-3340 GCA_039931935.1 Burkholderiaceae bacterium
GACCACGGCATCGTTGAAACCCGACTGACGGTCGATCAAGTGATCGGCGGCGAGCACCACCAACACCACATCCGATCCGAACTTCGCCTCCGCCCATAACGCCGCAAGCGCGACTGCGGGCGCAGTGTTGCGCCCGACCGGTTCGAGCAGCAGCGAAATCTGTCGTGCGCCGGTTTCGTCCATCAGCTCTTCGGCGGTCTTGTACGAATACGCCATGTTGGTCACAACCGCCGCATGCGAAACGTTGGGCAGCGCGCACGCGCGCTCCCAAGTCATCTGCAGCAGGCTCTTGCCGCCGGCAATTTTCATGAAAGGCTTTGGCATCGCCTCGCGCGACACCGGCCAAAGCCGTGTGCCGGAACCGCCGGAGAGTATGATCGGAAGTAGCTGCATCCAATTGCCCGTACTTCGTGAGTCCCTTGTGTGTGACAGGCACTGTGCGTGCCCACTGTTAGCCAAGCTTATCAGTGCGTCGGCCGCTAGAATCGTGGTTGAAAATGCAAGCTATCGAGTTGCCGCTCCCGGATTCTTCGATCTTCAAAGCGTACGACGTACGCGGCATCGTTGATCGGACGCTGACCGACGCTTCAGTGCGTGCTATCGGTGCCGCACTCGGCTCGCTCGCGTTGGACAGTGCAGTGACCTCGATGGTGGTCGGCCGCGACGGCCGGCTTTCCGGACCCGCTTTGCGCGATGCATTGATCGATGGCATTACAAGCACCGGTATCGATGTCATCGACATCGGCATGGTGCCGACCCCAGTACTGTATTTCGCAACGCATCATCTGAACACCGGATCCGGTGTCTCGATCACCGGCAGCCACAACCCGCCCGAGTACAACGGGCTGAAGATGATGATGGCCGGCGCGACGCTGCACGGCGACGGCATTCAGGCGCTGCGGCAGCGGCTGGAACAGGGGCGCATCGTGACTGCGACTCGGCTCGGCAGAAGCAGCAGCGTCGACGTGATACCGGCCTATCTCGATGCGATCACTGCTGACGTCAAGCTGGCCCGGCCGATGAAAATCGCGATTGATTGCGGGAATGGCGTTGCCGGTGCAGTAGCGCCGGAGCTTTATCGCCGTTTGGGTTGCGACGTCATCGAGCTGTTCTGCGATGTCGACGGCACGTTTCCGAATCATCACCCCGATCCCGCGCATCCGGAGAATTTGCAGGATCTGATTTGCTCCCTGCGCGAGAGCGATGCCGAAATCGGCCTCGCGTTCGATGGCGACGGCGACCGCTTGGGAGTCGTGACCAAGGATGGCCAGATTATTTATCCGGATCGGCAGATCATGTTGTTCGCGCAGGACGTGCTAGCGCACCATCCGGGCGGCGAGATCATCTTCGACGTCAAGTGCACGCGCCTGCTCGCGCCGTGGATCCGTGAACATGGCGGACGGCCGACGATGTGGAAAACGGGGCATTCGTTAATCAAGGCGAAGTTGCAGAAGACGGGTGCACCGTTCGCCGGTGAGATGAGCGGCCATCTGTTTTTCAATGACCGCTGGCCCGGTTTCGACGACGGTTTGTACGCGGGTGCGCGTCTGCTGGAGATAATAGGTCGGCACGTCGATCCTTCGGCCGTGTTGAATGCCCTGCCGGCGGCGATCAACACGCCAGAGCTGCAATTGAAGACCGCCGACGGCGAAAATTTCGCACTGGTCGAGCGCTTGCGAGCCGAGGGCGAATTCGCAGGCGCAAAGGAGATCATCACGATCGATGGCGTGCGAGTCGAATACGCAGACGGTTTCGGACTGGCTCGGCCGTCGAACACGACGCCGGTCGTCGTGATGCGCTTCGAAGGCGACGACATCGCCGCGCTCGAGCGCATCCAGCGCGATTTTGGGGCCCAGATACTGAAGATAAAACCGGACGCGCGCTTGCCGTTTCGCATGACGTCTTGAAGACCGTGCTGGTTACCGGTGGTGCGGGTTACATCGGCACGCATACGATGGTTGAACTGCTTGCCAGCGGTTATGACGTCGTGTGTCTGGACAATTTCAGCAACAGCGCGCCGGAAGCGATCAAGCGCGTCGAAAAAATCGCCGGCAAGCGCGTCACAACTGTCACCGGCGATGTGCGCGATCGCGAGGTGATGTCGCGCGTGTTCAAGCGGCCGGTCGATGGTGTCATTCACTTTGCTGCGCTAAAAGCGGTCGGAGAATCGGTTTCGCAGCCGGTCGACTACTACGGCAACAACGTGGGTGGCACACTGGCCCTGCTCGACGCGATGCACGAGCGAAAGGTGCAGCGCCTTGTGTTCAGTTCGTCGGCTACTGTCTACGGGGTGCCCGACAAGCTGCCGATAGCCGAAGGCGCTGCTGTACGGCCGATCAACCCGTACGGGCACACCAAGGCGATGGTCGAACAGATCCTGCGCGACTGGTGTGCCGCCGGTGCGGAACATGCGGCGATCTCGCTGCGCTATTTCAATCCGATCGGTTCGCACGAAAGCGGCTTGATCGGCGAAGACCCGCACGACGTGCCGAATAATCTATTTCCGTTCATCACGCAGGTAGCCATCGGCAAGCGCGACAAGCTGACGATCTGGGGCAACGACTGGCCGACGCCCGACGGCACCGGGGTGCGCGACTATCTGCATGTGATGGATCTGGCACGCGGTCACGTCGCCGCGCTCGAGCACGCATTCGCAAATGGCGGGTATTCGACAATCAATCTTGGAGCAGGGCGTGGCGTCAGCGTCCTGCAGATGATCGCGGCGTTCGAAAGCGCGACCCCATGCAAGATTCCGTACGAGTTTGGACCGCGTCGCGCCGGTGATATCGCAACGTGCTGGGCCGACGCCTCGCTAGCGCAGGGTCTGCTTGGGTGGGAAGTCAAGCGAAGCATTGAGCAGGCATGCGCCGATGGCTGGCGGTGGCAGCAGCAGAACCCGAACGGATATCGCAACTAACGACGCCCAGGCTGCACAATCCGGCTCTGTGCGCATCCTGATCGTCAAGACATCCTCGATGGGCGACGTCGTTCATGCGTTGCCTTTGGCGGTGGACATTGCGGATGCTTTGCCGGGCGTGCAGATCGACTGGTTGTGCGAAGAAGCGTTTGCGGCGATTCCGGCGATGAGCCGTCACGTCGGCGTTGTGCATCGAGTCGCGTTACGCTGCTGGCGCAAGCGCCCGTTCGATCCGGTCGTGTGGCGCGAAGTACGCATCGCGAAAAGCGCGTTGCGTGATGCCCACTATGACCTCGTGCTCGACGTTCAGGGGCTGGCCAAGAGCGCATGGCTGGCGCGCTGGACCGGTGCACCCGTTACGGGCTTCGATTCGTCAACGGCGCGCGAAGGAATCGCGGCGCACTTTTATCAGCGTCGCTTCGA
>JBDTQZ010000394.1:0-3332 GCA_039931935.1 Burkholderiaceae bacterium
ACGCCGGGAACGGCGCCTTCGATGTAGTCGTGCAGGCGATGTCCGGCATGATGAGTGTCACCGGCGAAGAGACTGGCCCGCCGGCGAAATGCGGCGTGCCGGTGGCCGACTTTGCCGCCGGCTTGTATGCCGCGTACGCGATGGTCGCCGCACTGATCGAAGTCAAGCGCAGCGGCCAGGGTGCGTTTATCGACTGCTCGATGCTCGGCTCACTGCTGGGCATTTCGGCGCTGCAGACCAGCGAATATTTCGGCACCGGCGTTCCCGCCAAACGCCTCGGTTCGGCGCACCCGCGCAATGCGCCGTATCAGGCCTTCGACGCGAGCGATCGGCCCTTCGTCATCGCGGCGGGCAACGACAAGCTTTGGTCGGAGGTATGCGAGGCCACCGGGCTGCCCGAGCTGCGGCACGATCTGCGGTTCAGCACGCAGACGTTGCGCGCAAAAAATCAGCGAGTCCTGGCCGAACTCCTGCAGCCGGTTTTTTTGACCCGATCGGCCGATACGTGGCTCTCTGAATTCGATCGCCGCGGCGTGCCTTGCGCACCGATCAATACGTTCGCCGACATCCTGAGCGATCCGCACGTGCGGCACATGAACTGGATCACCGATGTCGCGCTGCCCAATGGTGTGACCACCCAGACGGTGGGATTCCCGATCGGCATCTCGGGCTATCAATTCGGCATCCATCGTGCGCCGCCTAGGCTGGGTGAGCACAATCAGGACGTGTTCAGCGAGTGGTTGGAGAGTGCGTCCAGGGACAAGAGATGAGCGATGCGGCCATGCTCACTTCGAAGGAAGCTTCGAACCGCGAAGCAATCCGCACGCTGACTCTCGATCGGCCGGCGAAGGCCAACACGTTGAGCGCGGATTTCGTCGAGGCGCTGCTGCGATTCATCGCCGCCGCGACTTGCGACGACACGCGCGTGCTGGTGATCAAGGCCGCCGGCAAGAACTTCTCCGCCGGATTCGATCTCGCCGCGACGAACGAACAATCGGACGGCGACCTCGTGCGCCGCTTCGTGCGCATCGAGGAGCTGCTGCAGGCGATCCGTTATGCGCCGTTCCTGACCATTGCCTGTGCGCAGGGTGCGGCCTTCGGCGCCGGCGCGGACCTGGTGGCCGCGTGCACATTTCGCGTCGGCACACCGGGCACGCGCTTGCGCTTCCCCGGGTTCCAGTTCGGCGTGGCGCTGGGAACTCGTCATCTGGCCCGCATCGTCGGCGCCACACGCGCCCGCGCCATCCTGCTCGACAACGAGCTATTGGACGCGACGCAAGCGCTCGCTTGCGGACTTCTGACCCACGTCGTGGCGGCAGAAGACTTCGATAGCACCATCGCACGCCTCGCGCGCGGCGCGCAACGCCTGCATCGCCATGCCCTGAATTCGCTGTTGAGCAACACCACCGAGGATTCCCGCGACAGCGATCTCGCCGCGCTCGTGCGCTCGATCAGCGCACCGGGGTTGCGCGAGCGGATCGAAGCCTACAAGAACACGACAGCGACAAGGTGAAACCGATAGTCCAGTCGAGCGTTTGGTGTTGAGCGCGCTGGCGCTGAGGTCTTTGCATCGCGTCGGACCGCCGGATCCCCTTCACACCGCTGCCCAGTTGCGTCGCGGCAAACAGCGCGCGCCGCGAGACGGCGAATGAGCCTGACTCATGTCGCTGCCGCACTGTTAATGGTCACGATATGGGGGTTTGGTTTCATCGTGATCCGTTGGGGATTGAACGATGTGCCCCCGCTGACGCTGACCGTGCTGCGCTTCGCACTCGCCGCGTTTCCGGCGGTTCTGGTCGTCCGCCGGCCGCAGCCGTCATGGCGCCTTGTGACCGGCTACGGGCTGTTTGCGTTTACGGTTCAGTTCGGGCTGTTGTTCGCTGGGATGCAGGCGGGCATGCCTACCGGCCTTGCCTCGCTGGTCATTCAGATTCAGGCATTCTTCACGATCGGACTGGTCGCCTTGGTAACACACGAGCGGACAAAGCCGATTCAGCTGGTCGGCGCCACGATCGCCGGGACCGGCCTGGTTCTCGTCGGTCTGCATTTGCCGCCGTCGACCCACATCGGGTTCATGCTCGTTATGGCGTCCGCGGCTTCGTGGGCGGTCGCCAATCTGATCGTCAAGCGCATCCACAGTGAACAGCCGCTCGCGGTAATCGTGTGGGCGAGCGCTGCTGCCGCGATCATGATGCTGCCGGTTGCGTTGGTTATTGAAGGTCCAGCCGCTATGTGGGCCGCAGTTAACGCAATGGACACGCTAGCGTGGTTAGGTCTGGCGTTTCAGGCGTGGCCTACAACATTGCTCGCATTCGGAATCTGGGCATGGCTGCTACGACAGCACTCCGCAGCACTGATTGCGCCGTTCGCGTTGCTCGTGCCGATAGTTGCAATGAGCTTGGCGGTGCTGCTGCTCGGCGAAGACGTTACTTGGTGGAAGCTCACCAGCGCCGGCTTGGTGCTGACTGGTTTGACGCTCAATGTCATCGCTTCGCAAGCGCGCCGCGATGAGGTAATTACGCCGCCGGGATAGGCGACGCGCGCTTGTAAGCCGCGACCGCGTCGAGAATGTCATTGCGCGCCGACTCAGGACCTTCCCATCCGATGACCTTGACCCATTTGCCGGGTTCAAGATCCTTGTAGTGCTCGAAGAAGTGTTGAATCTGCGCGAGCCGCTCGGGCGCAATGTCGGACCATTTCAGCCAGTGCCGGTACCACGGCAGAATCTTGTCTATCGGGACTGCCAGCAGCTTCGAATCGCCGCCCGCTTCGTCTTCCATCTTTAGCACGCCCAAGGCGCGGCAACGAACGACCACGCCGGGCTGCAACGCAAACGGCGTGATGACGAGCACGTCGAGCGGGTCGCCATCGTCGGCGAGCGATTTTGGAACGTAGCCATAGTTGCACGGATAGTGCATCGACGTGGCGATGAAGCGGTCGACGAACAAGGCTCCCGTTTCCTTGTCGACCTCGTACTTGATCGGATCCGCATGCGCCGGAATCTCGATGATGACGTTGAAGTCGTTCGGAATGTCACGGCCGGCGGGAACGGCGTCGAGTCGCATGCGGCGATTCTAGGCGCGGGTAATAATCCGAGCTGATGCTGTCGGGAGACGACGATGGATGGCAACACAACCGCCGCGGGTTCGCATCACTTTATCGGTAATCGGTGGGTCGCATCGTCTACCGGGCAGACGATCGACGTGATCGATCCATCCGATGGAGCAGCGTTCGCAAAGATCGCGCGCGGCAACGCCGCCGATATCGATGCTGCGGTACTCGCAGCGCGTGGTGCGCTCGGAGAGTTCTTCGACGGCGCATGGGGGCGCATG
>JBDTQZ010000395.1:0-3331 GCA_039931935.1 Burkholderiaceae bacterium
CGACGGTCAACACCAAGTACGGCATGGTGAAGACCGACCACATCCTGTTCATCGCGTCGGGCGCCTTTCATCTGGCCAAACCCTCGGATTTGATCCCCGAACTTCAGGGCCGCTTTCCGATCCGGGTCGAGCTTGACTCGCTGACGGTCGACGATTTCGAGCGCATCTTGAAGACGACCGACGCCAGCTTGACGCAGCAATACGAAGCGCTTCTAGCGACCGACGGGTGCGCATTGCAATTTACCTCTGACGGCATTCACCGGCTCGCCGAAATTGCGCATCAGGTCAACAACACGACCGAGAATATCGGCGCTCGCAGGCTATACACGGTGCTCGAAAAGCTGCTCGAAGAAGTGTCGTTCGGCGCCGGCAGCCAGGTAAGCGGCGAAGCGCAAAACGTGCTTATCGATGCAGCGTATGTCGATGCTAAATTGGCTGATCTCGCGCAGGATGAAGATCTAGCGCGCTATGTCCTGTAATCGAGGATCACGATGAAACGATGGGCAGTGGCGACGATGATGGCGATGTCGCTCGCAGCGTATGCGCAGCGCAGTGCGGACATCGAAGTCAAGTCCGCGTGGGCCCGGCCGACGGTGGCAGGTCAGATGGGCACCGGAGCGTTCATGCAACTCATGTCGCGAGACGGCGCCCGCCTTCTGGGCGCGTCGAGTGATGTAGCGGGTGTGGTCGAGATTCACGAGATGGCAATGGAAGGCGACGTGATGCGGATGCGCCTGATCAGTATTCTTGATCTCCCGCCGGGCGGTACCGTCGAACTGAAGCCGGGTGGACATCACATGATGTTGATGGACTTGAAGCGCCCGCTCGCTGTCGGTGAAAAGATCAAAGTTGAGTTGCGACTCGAAACCCGCGACAAGAAGCTCATCACGCAGCCGATCGAAGTAGAGGTGCGACCGCGCGCGCCCTAACAACATTCTTTGGCGAGTAACGCGCGTGTAAGATGCGCGCGCCCATGGACACGGCAACAGTCGACACCCCGCTGATCGCCCCGCAGCTAAAAGCTGAAATTCTGTCCGAAGCGCTTCCCTACATCCGGCGTTTTCACGGCAAGACCATCGTCGTCAAGTACGGCGGCAACGCGATGGTTGATCAGAACTTGAAGGAGGCATTCGCGCACGACGTCGTGTTGTTGAAGCTGGTCGGCATGAATCCGGTCGTCGTGCACGGTGGTGGTCCGCAGATCGACGAGGCGCTTGAACGGGTTGGAAAAAAATCGACCTTCATTCAAGGCATGCGAGTCACCGACGCCGAGACGATGGAGGTCGTCGAGTGGGTGTTGGCAGGTGAGATCCAGGGCGAATTGGTGACGCTGATCAACCGCTTCGGCGGTCAGGCGGTCGGCTTGACCGGTAAGGATGGGGGCTTGATTCGAGCGCGCAGATTGCGCCTGCCCGATATGGCTGATCCATCGAAAAGTCATGACCTCGGACACGTCGGCGAAATCGAGGCGATCAACCCGGCGGTCGTTAAGGCGCTACAGGACGATGCGTTCATCCCGGTGATTTCGCCGATCGGCTTTGGCAGCGACGATTTGACGTACAACATCAACGCAGATGTCGTCGCCGGCAAGATCGCCGAAATTCTTAAGGCCGAAAAGCTCGTGATGCTGACCAACACGCCGGGCGTGCTAGACAAAGGCGGCAAGCTCTTGACCGGGCTTTCCGCGCGCGAGATCGACGATCTGTTCGCCGACGGCACGATCTCCGGCGGCATGCTGCCGAAGATCTCGTCCGCGCTCGAAGCCGCCAAGAGCGGCGTCAACTCGGTTCATATCATCGACGGCAGGGTCGATCATTGCCTGCTGCTGGAGATCCTGACCGACCAGGGCGTCGGCACAATGATCAAGTCGCATTGACCGGAGTACTCATGGCTGATCGTCCAGGCTTCTTTCGTCGCTTCTTCGGTGGCCTTTGGAGCCTTCTTAACTTCACGCGGCAGTTGATTTTCAACGTGCTGTTCTTCGCCATCGTCGCCGTGTTGCTGGTGGCGTGGTTTGCGGGGGACGGGCCGGACGCAGTTGGACCTGATACTGCACTGGTCCTCAACCTGCAGGGTGAAATCGTCGAGGAATACACGATCGGGCCGCGGGAAGCGGCTATCGCCGAGGCGATTGGCGAGCAGCGTTTCGAGACGCGGGTGCGAGACGTCTTGGCCGCGATTGACAGTGCCGCCAAGGACCCGAAGATCACACGGGCTGTTCTGGTGCTGGATGAAATGCGCGGCGCAGGCGTCGCCACGCTGCGCGAGATCGGTGCCGCGCTGGAACGCTTCAAGGCCAGCGGCAAGCCGGTGTATGCGTGGGGCGAGAATTACGGCCAGGGCCAGTACTACCTCGCGTCGTATGCCAACGAGTTGTATCTGCATCCGGCGGGTGCCCTGGGTGTGCGCGGCCTCGAGGGCACGCGCGGTTACTACAAGACGTTGCTCGACAAGCTCGGCGTGAAGGTGAACGCATTTCAAGCGGGGCGCTACAAGAGTTTTTCGGAGCCGTTTACGCGCACCGCGGCAACGCCCGAGGCCAAGGAAGCCGATTCGTTGCTTCTAAACGGCCTTTGGTCGACGTGGACGGGTGACGTCGAGCGTGTACGCAAACTGCAGCCGGGAACTGTCGACGCGGTAATCGCGGATCTGCCACAGCGGCTGGCCGCTGCCGAAGGAGACATTGCACGGCTCGCGCTGAACGAAAAGCTGGTCGATGGGCTGAAAACGCGCGACCAGTTTCGCGCTCAGTTGCTTCAAACCGGCGCGCCACGCAGCGATGAAGACGGCGAAACGTTCCGCCAAGTTTCGCTGTATGCGTATGCGCGCCGCCACCGGCAGCCGCTTGGCGGCGATGCAGTCGGCGTTATCGTCGCGCAGGGCGAAATCACCAACGGTGACGCGCAGCAGGGTCGTGTCGGTGCGCGCACGATGGTCGAGCTGATCCAGCGAGCGCGGCAGGACGACAGCATCAAAGCCGTGGTGTTGCGTATCGATTCTCCCGGCGGGTTGGTGCAGGCCTCCGAGATCATTCGCGAACAGCTCGACCTGACGCGCAAGGCGGGCAAGCCGGTCGTGGCTTCGATGGGCGATGTCGCGGCGTCGGGGGGGTATTGGATCGCGATGGGTGCGGACGAAGTCATTGCCGATGCGGCCACGATTACGGGCTCGATCGGCGTCTTCGGACTATTGCCCACCTTCGAGGGCGCGATGGAGAAACTCGGAGTCAATATCGATGGCGTGTCGACGACGTGGCTGGCGGGCGCGACTGACCTCCGGCGGCCGGTCGACAAGCGGCTGGCGCGGTCGCTCGAGCTGGTGGTCAACTCGA
>JBDTQZ010000396.1:0-3329 GCA_039931935.1 Burkholderiaceae bacterium
GGCCAGCGTGCCAGCCAATCGCGGCTCGGCGACCGTGCCGTCCGCTTGTACGCGAAGCTGCAGGGACCCGTCACCCACCAGCGCGTTACCCGCAAGCAACGCAATCAATGCGCGAATCGATTTGAGTTCCGCCCGGGCATCGAGTTTGAGCGGCGCATCGCCTGCAATACCCCAGCCCGCTGCGCGGCGTTGCGCCTTCGTCTGCGCGCTGGCTTGCACCTCCAGCCTGTCGCCACTCACCGCGAGCTCGGCATCAATGCGATTCGAGACAGCCCGCAGGCTGAACACGGCCTGCTTGAGTCCCAGCGCCAGTGGCTCCTCGCCGCGCATAACGATGTCGCCGCCTTCGCGCGCGACATCGAGGGTGGCGTCCAGCTTCTCGCCGGCCTGCAGGGACCAGCGCGCCCCGAAGACCAGCGTGGTGTCGAGCTTCGGCGGTCGTTCCAGTAGCGCGAGCAGGGGCGACAATCGCACGCCGCTTGTCGAGCCACTACTGGCAAGCTCGCCGTTTCGGTAGACCGTCTCGCCCAGTGTAATGTCCGTGTTGAGAACACGTACCCGGGTGGCCCCGAACAGCACATGGTCCGCCGCGAGCTCTAGCGCCGCCGGTTGCAGCAACGCAAAGGCATACTCGCTCGCGTTCTCGAAATGCACGAGACGTCCGCGCCACGTTGCGGTATCCCGGCGAAATCCGCCCTGCAACTGGGCGGACGCGTCGATGTTCTCCCCTTGCGCGGCGAATTCGATGTGGTGCGCGGACAGCGTCCCGTCGGCGCTAACGTTGAGCCGGTCGAGCACGTGCTGACCGCTTTTCACACCCGCGAGCTTCCAGCGCAACGCCAGCTGCGGGTCCTCGCCTTGTTCGAGCCGCAGCTCACCCGTCCATGTTTCGACGCGATAGGCTCGATACGCGATGCGCGCAGCCGTAAAACGCGCATCGAGCGCCGGCTGCGATTGCGTGCCCGAGAGCGTGCCGCTGCCCTGCAGGGCTCCGCTGATACCGCGCTCGAACACGGCAAGAACCGGCGCGCGAACGTCGAACTGCATCGCGTCGCCGGAGACGCCGAAACTTCCGCGCAGCCGCGCCGTGTTGGGACCCAAAGTCAGCCGCGCGTCGACATCGCGTACGCGTCCGGGCGCAATCGTGAGTGTGCCCTGTCCCTCAAGGGGCTGGCCGAGGTAGCGGCTGCGCGCGAGCCGGTAGGTCACACTCGCGCGCCACTGCGGGCGCAGCGCTCCGTGTGCTTGCACCGTGCCACTGATGTCCGCCTTGGGAAAATCGCCGAACCGCGCCGGATCGAACCGGCGCAGATCACCTTTGAGCGCGAAGGCCAGCGTGTCATCGAGTTCGACATGGCCGCTGGCGCTCGCCTGTGCGCCGCCGGTGCGCGCAAGCAGCCGTTCAATGCGCAGGCGGCCATCGCCGATTTGCGCTTCACCTTCAATGCGCAAGTCCGCTTCACGCAAGTTCACGGCCACGCGCTGACGCGCTTGCCCGCCTTCGACGCGCAGCGTTCCGGCCAACTGTGTCGCGCGCAGGGTTGCATACAATTGCCGCAGATCGAGGCGCCGCACATTGACGTCGAGTTGCAGGCGTCCCTGGCCGAGGACGACTTGTCCCGATGCCTCACCGGCGGCACCCAGGTCGAAAGTGGCGTCTCGCAGGGCCAGTTCCTGCGCACTCAGCCGGAATTGGGACTGCAGGGTTTTAAGCGGCAGATGCTGGTCGTCAGCCGGCCCAGGCTGTGGATTGAGCACCGAGAGGGTGCCGGTCAAAGATTCCAGGCCATGAGGCTGGGCGCTCAGTTCGACCACCAACGCCGTGGCGGGCAGGCGTTGATCAAACGCGGCCAGATTCACCGCGTCGCTGCGCGCTTGCAGTGCCTTGACCGGTTCCAGCTCGAACGGCGCGAGTTCGGCTGCCGCGGAAAAAGGCAGTGGCCCGGCTTGTCCCTCGACCTTGACGCCGAGTCGCGCCAATGAGCCCGACAGGCGCACCACGGCATCGACTGGCCATTGCTCGAGGCGTGCGCTGTTGACTTGAAGGCGGGCTTGCAAAACAAATGGCGAGTTTGCGCCGATGCTTAAATCCCCGCGCACTTTGCCCCACTCGCTAACCAGGCCGTGGAGCGCCAGCGCATGCTTGCGGGCATCTGCTTCGTAGGCAGCGCGCAGATTGCTCAATAACAGCGGCGCCGCGTTTGCGCGCTCGATACTGAGACTATCAATCTCGATCGTCGCGGCGCGAACCGAGATTGGCAGGCCCAGATTATCCGGCGGCCGGGTTTCGCCGGGGCCAGCGGCCGTGCGCTTGCCCCGGTAGCTCAATGACGCCATGCGCAACATCGAGATGTCCAGCCGGCGCTGCGTCAGCAGCCACGGCGACCAATCCAGCAGCACATCGCGCCCTTCGACGCGGTAGTCGGCGTTCTCGCACGATACCCGCGCAATGTGCAGCGGCTCGGTGATGGCGCCGCGCAAGCCTTCCAGTGCGAGCTGGCAAGGCAAGCGCGACGCAAAGCGCTCGATCCCCCAGCGCAACACCGTGTCGCTGCGACTGGCAACATAGCCAAGCAAAGCGAGCCCTGTCCCGAGCAACAACACAATGCCCATGGCCCAGAGCAGAACGCGGCGCGCTGCCATCAGAAGATGAATCCGACGCTGAAATGCAGGCGGTACGCACCGGTGTCCTGGCCGTACGCGATATCGAGATTCAGCGCGCCCACGGGGCTGTGCCAGCGCAGCCCCGTGCCGTAACCGACTACCGCACGGAACTGCGAGCGATCGTCGACGGCATTGCCAGCGTCATAGAACGCCGCCACGCCCCATTGCCGGGTCAGCCATTGGATATATTCGATGCTGCCCGCGGCCATGTAGCGCCCGCCCACGATCGCGTCGCCTTCACGCACGCCCAGGCTTTCAAACGCATAACCTCGCACCGTGGTATCGCCGCCGGTCCGGAACAGGTAGACCGAGGGAATGTTCTCGCGACTGTTGGCAATGACGGCACCCGTTTCGAGCCGCAGTTGCAGCGTGCCGAATCCACCGATAGGCTGCAGGTAGGAACCCCTGGCGGTTATGCGGCCGAAACTGCGATCCGACCCGAGTTGCGCCCCGGCACCACCCACCTGCAGGCGCACAGCGAATCCGTCGCGCGGCGCAAGCGGATCATCGATGCGATTCCAGGTCCACGCCTGGCTGAGGAAAGTTGCCTTGCGGTTGTCTTCCGGGCCGTCTTCGATGGCGCGCTTTTCGGTGACCAGTTGCAGTGCAAGTTGCGACTCGTACTGCTCGACGATCGGCGCGATGAATGCCGCCTCGGCCTCGGC
>JBDTQZ010000397.1:0-3327 GCA_039931935.1 Burkholderiaceae bacterium
GGCTGGCGTTCCGACGTTGCCGAAGACGTGCTGCTGACGTGGGACATGCTGCAGCGTGGCTGGCGCGTCGGCTTCGCCGAGGACGCCTGCTGCTTCGTCATCGTGCCATCGGACGTGAAGTCGTTTCTTCGCCAGCGCTTGCGCCATGCGCGTATGACGCTGCGCGCGCTGCGCGAGATGCCCACCGAACTGGTCAAGCGCAAGTCGATGCTCTTCGTCGTCTGGCACTTGCTGTTTCCATGGACCGATCTGGCCTTCACGCTCGCATTCGTTCCTGGTGTCATCCTGTCGGTGGCGTACAGCAGCAACCTGCTGATGGGGCCGTTGGCACTGACGCTGCTGCCTGCCGCGCTGCTGATGAACGTGGCAATCTTCTTCGTGATGCGCTCGATGTTTCACGCCAACGGGCTGAAGATCCGGCGCAATGTCGGCGGCTTGATCGTCTACACCTTCGGATACAGCCTGCTGCTGCAGCCCGCGCGCGTCGCCGGTTACCTGATGGGCCTGATGCGGCCGCGCTCAAGGAAGGCCTGAAGACCCTCCCCAGGAATAGCAGTATTGCTCGTGGGTGCGTTTGCGCGCGACCTTAATCTGCTTTATCGCTATGGCATCCAGACCAAGCGAGAAACCGAAGACATTGATTTCGCCCTGGCAGTACCTCATTGGGATACTGGGGACGCGCTCAAGCGCAAGCTGACCGCGTCGGGTGACTTCAGCGAGTCGAAGAGCCCGCAGCGAATGCGTTACCGCAACCAGTTGCCCGTCGACCTCGTTCCCTTTGGCAAAGTGGAGGCCAAAGAAGGAAAAATTGCTTGGCCGCCGCACGGTGAAGTTGTGATGGACGTTTGGATTTAAAGAAGCGTTGTCAAGCGCACAAGATGTATTGCTACCAGGGAATGTCAGAACCAAAGTCGTGTCACTACCCGCGCTTGCGCTGTTGAAGATCATCTGCTGGCAAGAGAGACACCATACTTCGCCGCGCAAGGACGCTCACGATCTGCATTTGATCTTGCGCAACTACTTAGATGCGGGAACACTGAACGGCTGTGGAAGAATTTATTGGTTGGACTCAAGACGAGGCGTTTGAGTACGAGCTCGCCAGCGCGAGGATGCTCGGCCACGATGTTCGCCTTCTTCTAGACGACAATGGAATACGCCGTGTCTCGGAGATACTCCTGCACGAAACTCAATCCAGCCCAACGATTCTGCCCAATCAAATGAATCAGGATGATCCGAGTCGTGCGGAAACGCTGTTGGCTGCGATGCTGCGAGGTTTGGACCAGAGCGCGCATAAGTGACTTACAGGACCGCATGCCCCCGTTATCGATGGTCGCGCGCGCTTACCTCACTTCGCAGCAAGGAAGTCGTCGATGGCGCGCGTGTCGCGGCGCTCGGCGTTCCAATCCTTGGCGAGCTGCAGGTATAGATCAGCGATCCCTTCGAAAATCTGCGTCGTAGCCAGGTCCTCGCCTGCGAACGCCGCCACTTCCCGCATCTCGAACTCCCAGCGGTGCGCCTTGCGGTACATGTCGGGCAATGAGCGGCCGATGTGTGCGAGCAGCTGCGGTTGGCTGTACGCAAGCTCTTCGCGCAACGCATTCGCGGCGCCGGCGCGCGTGGCAGCGAGTGCCATCGCAGCGGCAAGCGCTGTCAGTCCCTTGTTGAGTCCGGCGTACGCCATCTTCAGAGCAGACGCTGCGCCGACGGGTCCGCCGGTCGACCGAACGCGCAGTCCCAGTGCAGCCAGGGTCGCGACGTCCGATGCCATCTCGCCTGCCAGATGAAAGGTTGGGCCCGTTTGATCCTGGCGGCCCGGTGCGCCGATGATCGAGCCGTCGACGAAGCGCGCACCACTGACCGCCACCACCTTTCCGATCGCGGCCACCGTCTCGACGCTGACCGCGTTGCAGTCGATGTACACCGCCTTCTTCGAGCTGCGCTGCAGCGGACCTTGCACGCGCTGAGCGAGGGCCGTTGCGTCTTTGGGCGGAACGATCGAAAGAATGAAATCAGCCGCGGCGATGGCATCGTCGTCCGCATGGATCATTCCGGCGTGCGTGGCGCGCTCAGCTGTGGCCGCGCTACGGTGTGCCAGTGAGGTCAGCACACGCGCGCCATGACGGCGCAACCGTTCACCGATCGAACATCCCATTTCTCCCGCCGCGATCACGGCTACTGTGGTGGTCAAGGCATACCTCCATTCTATTTATCAGCAACTTACGGTAACTCGGAGCGCCGCTGGGACGCCAAGGCTACTTGACGTTTTGACGTCTTATCGTTAAGGTGACATGTGTTTAGCCAACGAGGCCGCTTTCTAATGAGTGAAACCACCCGCGCCACGATTTATCTTGATTCCGACCTGCATCGCGCATTGCGGCTCAAGGCCGCCAGCACACACCGCTCGGTTTCGGAGTTAGTAGCCGAAGCCGTGCGGGAGGCGTTGCGGGAGGATCAGGAAGACCTTGCCGCAATGCGGTCGCGCGCCGCCGAACCGTCGATGGCGTACGAAGTGTTTCTGAAAAAACTCAAGGCTGATGGCACGGTTTGAACTTCGGTTCAAGCCATCGGTCGCAAAGGATCTGCGCGGGTTGCCGAAGACCGAAGTCCGTCGTCTGCTGAAAAGGATCCAGGCGTTAGGTGACGCCCCGAGGCCTGGCGGCTGCGAGAAACTGACGGGCCGCGATCTGTATCGAATCCGGCACGGCGTGTATCGCATTGTCTATTCGGTCGACGACGCGGCTGTCGTCATCGAGGTGATCAAGGTCGGGCATCGCCGCGAGGTCTATCGCACTCCGTGAGCGGCACTGCGCATCGAATCGAAGGTGCGCGCATAGCGCCTCCGGTTGCACCCAGCGCGCCGCCGACTGTCGTGCGCTGAGCACGGTGATCTATGGCTTGACAACGACAGGTTATAGCCTGCATATTTACGCCGTAAAGCAGGTTAAAGCCTGCTAGGAAAGGGTGCTCGCATGGCCAGCAAGAAAACTTCACTCCAGCGTTTGCAGCTCGCGGACGCACTGCGTCCATTCGCCGCAGCCCGCGCCAGGCCTAACCCTCCTGAAGGCTGGTTACGCGCGGTGCGAGAGGCACTTGGCATGACTCAAACGCAACTTGCGCGTCGACTCGATATCAGCCGCCAATCAGTACAGGACTTTGAAAGTGCAGAGGCTGAACGCCGCATCACGCTCGAGAGCCTCGATCGAATCGCACGAGCGATGGGCTGTCGCATGGTGTATGCGGTGACGCCGGACAAAGGGTCTCTTGATGGTCTCCGTGCGCGACGCGCAGAAGTCGAAGGACTTCTACATGCGCGCGCTCGGTCTCAAG
>JBDTQZ010000398.1:0-3325 GCA_039931935.1 Burkholderiaceae bacterium
AGTGACCATGGCGATTGCTTTTATTTCCAGTGCGTTAGCGGAGCCCTACGAGATATGGCCTCAGGCTCGCACGACCGCGTCCCGCCGCTGACCCTCGTCCCTTCGGCCTCGACTCAAGCCGGGGCGGAAGGCGGCCAAGCGAGAGGTGCGGGTGGGACCGGGTCCGCTATGCGCGACCTTGACTGGTCGCTGCTCATGACCCGTGCGCAAGCTGGCGATAGCGCAGCCTACCGGCAGCTTCTCGTTGATATCGTTCCTTATCTGTATTCACTGGCGCGGCGACAACACCGCGATCCGAACGACGTTGAGGACGCGGTGCAGGACGTCCTGCTGTCCGTGCACGCGATCCGACACACCTACGATCCGAGCCGTCCGTTCGGACCTTGGCTGGTCGCTATCGCGAAGCGTCGGCTAGTCGATCGGCTCCGCCGCCAAGGTCGCACTAAGGCAAGAGAAGTAGCGCTCGACCTCGACCACGAAACCTTTTGTGCACCTGAAGCGAACTTAGGGGAAGCCGAATGGAACAAGCGCGTTCTGGGCGATGCCATCGCGCGCCTGCCTCCGCGGCAACGCGACGCAGTTCTTTTGCTCAAGTTGCAGGAGATGTCATTGCAACAGGCAGCAGCGGCGAGTGGATTGTCCGTGGCCGCACTTAAGGTATCGATGCACCGTGCGATGCAGAGTTTGAGAAAGATGCTCACCAAATCCGGTGGCGAGACGTGATCACGACGCCTGACCTTATCGAGGCGCTGGCGGCGAATGTGACCCCGGTACGGCGGTTGCGGCCTCCGCTTGTGCGCGCCATGCTATGGCTTTCGTTTGCCGCGGTCATCCTCGTCCTGCTCGCCGTCAGTCACGGCGCTCGGCCGGACCTGGCACAGCGCCTGCAGCAGCCGATCTTTGTCATCGGCATCGCCGCGTCGCTCCTCACCGGCATCCTCGCAGCCGTCGCCGCATTTGTCGTAAGTCTTCCCGACCGCTCACGTCGTTGGTTCTTGCTACCGGTGCCGGCGTTGACCGTTTGGATCTCGACCATCGGTTACGGCTGCCTGACTGCCTGGGTCAGTGTCGATGCGGGTAGCCTTCGCATGGGTGAAGCCGCGCGCTGCTTCGCCACGCTGGTCCTCGTCAGCGTGCCGTTGTCGCTGGTTATGTTCGTCATGCTGCGCCATGCGGCCCCACTTCGTCCGAGGGCGGTCGCGCTGATCGGCAGTCTGGCCGTCGCGGCCATGACCGCCTCGGCACTTTCACTCTTCCACGAATTCGACGCGACGATCATGATCTTGACGTGGAACCTGGGTTCCGCAGCATTGCTCGTCGGCCTGGGCGTCCTGCTAGGTCGCAAATTGCGCGTCTGGTCACCCCCGCATCCCGCGCCAAGCGGTAGATAAACGCGATATGCGGCCCGCTCAGTGCAGCGCGCGACCAGATGCGCCGCGCCGGCCGGACAGCCCAGATCACTTGATGGAGGTGTCCCGATGCTTGGCTTCCTTCGCTTCTTGCGCAGGTGATTCCTTTTTCACGGAGGCAATCGTCCCGCTCTTCGCGTCAACCTGGATCTCGGTCAGGTTCTTGGTCGTCGATTGGGCAATGTCAAAGGACCACACGAGCCTACCGTGCTCCTTTTCCAATGTCGCGCTCTGCACGGTCCCATTTGGCACTTTCGCCAATGCGGTCGTTCGCGCGTCGGCCTCAGTCACTTTGGCCTCGGCTTTCAGCGCGTCTTGAGTAACTGTCGCTGCGTTGGCGAGTGGCGCGCCCAGTACAAAGGCTGCCATGGCGAACGGAAGTGTGGTGGAACGGATGACGTTCATATGCGTACCTTTCTCGAAGCCGGTGCCGGGATTGGCGAGGCGTGCATTGACAGTACCCTTCGAGACTTAAGCCAGAATTAAGGTCACGAAGCGCGACGTCAGCCGGGCAACCACCTAACTGGACCGATGCGCGCTACGCTCCTTGATCGCCGAATGGCATGACCCAACCGTCTCGCATCAAGGCTAGAGTAAACGAGGGGCTGGCCAAAATCAGAAGTTCATGTGGCAGGTTTGACTGCCGCGTCGCTCGTGTGCCGTTCCATCCGATCCTCGAGTTCACCAATGTATGAAGAGAGGGTGTTCGCCGCGTGCTCTACCGCGGATCGCAAATCTCCTTCGAGTTGGTCGAGCCGCGTGCCGGTATGAGACTGCGCCTCCGTGACCGCGGCTTCGAGTTTCTGCATCCGGGTCTCGAGAAAATTGTGAAGGTCGGTGAATCGCGAAGTTTCCGCCTGGTTTGCGAGATCGCGTTGCGCCTTGAGCTCCCGCGCCGTGCGGCGCATATCGAGAAGCACGGTGGTCTGGATATAGACGAGGTATGTCAAGAAAAAAGCAGCGAGTAGCGCCGTGACCCCGAGCATAAGAAGTCCGAGGGGTGCCTCAACGGTCGCGAACAGGAGTGAGAGCGTCGTCGGCGTCATGAACGCACTCCAGTTGAGGAATACAAACACGGCCAGTAGGACGGATACCAGCATCAGAAACAGGGTGCGCAGAGACATGGTTCTCTCCCTTGCATACGAATTATCGAACTGCGAATCGCCGCGACGGATGATCGCCCTCACACGAGCCGAGCGACAGACATTGTGCAGCGCGAAGGCGCCTATATCAAGGCGATTTCCAGGCACCCGCGCAGCCGCCTTTAGGCAGTACCCGGCCCTACGAGAGTCGCCTCAGACACTTAGCCGAAGCTAAAGAAAGAAGCCCGATCAAGTTGGGCACTTTATCACTTGCTGTAAGAACGATTCAGCGCTTTCCTCTTTTCCTTGCCCGCGCACGCAGACGTTCGACATCACGCGTCTCGCGTGGTCTGGCGTGGACTATCCTTCGGGGGCCGCATTGGAGGTCGCGTTCGCTCCGCGTACACTCACGGAGGCACGACGTCCCGAGGTAGGCCGTGGTCGCTGTCGCTATACGGCCAACGCCGGCCATTCGGCCTCTCTGACTTGTCACGACTGAACTCGGTCTTGAACTGGTGGTGCGGTCGTAATCCCGACAAGAAGGTGCAGATGCCCGCAGTCGCGACTTACGCATGGTGAAACGGCGCCGCGGAGCGAAGCAATCCATGCGCGACACCAGTCCAAGCTCGTCACAAGGGATGTTCCGAGCACTTGCCTTTCCCCTCGTGCTGCTGGCTGTCATTCCCGCAGCGCCAGCGCTTCAATACCTCGGTCATGTCGCCGCGCCGTGGATATTCGTCGCCGCGGCCGCGGCCATCGGCGTCCTCGCCGACTTGGTTCGGCGAGCGACGGAGCAGCTCGCTCTCAAGGTGGGACCGACCATCGGCGGCCTAC
>JBDTQZ010000399.1:0-3323 GCA_039931935.1 Burkholderiaceae bacterium
GCGTTCGGCACGGGCCATCTCGCGGCCGAGGCTCTAGCTCGCGGCGCAACTGTTGTCGGGGTCGACGTGGCCCCCGCCATGGTCGCACTGGCACGACAGCGTGTACCGGGAGCCAGCTTTCACGAAGGTGACGCCGAATCGCTGCCGTTCGAAGATCGCCAATTCGATGCGGTGATTTGCTGTTTCGGCTTGCTGCACTTCGCGGACCCTTCCCGAGCGCTACGCGAAGCGGCGCGTGTTTTGAAGCCGGGAGGCATTCTCGGACTCACTGTCTGGCATTCGCCGCAGAAGGGCGGAGAGTTCTTCGGACTCATTTTGGGGACGTATGAAAAGCTCGGAAACGTGGACGTCGGGTTGCCTCCCGCGCCACCCATGTTCGCACTGACCGACGCCGGGGTGCGTGATCCGATGCTCGCGCAAGCAGGCTTTGAGCATATCCGCGCCAAGGACATTGCGATTACGTGGCCTCTGCGAGGACCGGAAACGGTCGTTGAATTCGTCCTCAAGGGCGCAGTTCGCTCACGAATGATCTATGAGCGGCAGACTCTGGAGATCCAACAGCGAATTCGTGAAGCGCTCGCAACGGCCACGAATGAGTATCTGCAAAAAGGAAGTTCGGGCATTCCGAGTGCTGCGCTCCTCGTGACGGCTCGCAAGCCATGAAGGTACAAGGTGCCTGCCACTGCGGCGAAGTATCGTACGAAGCAATCATCGACCCGGCGCGTGTGTCGATATGTCACTGCACCGATTGCCAGGCACTCACCGGCTCGGCGTATCGAGTCACGGTGCCGACGCTGATCAAGGACTTCGAGCTGCGGAGCGGGTCGCCGAAGATCTATATCAAGACGGGCGACAGCGGAGCAAAGCGCGTGCAGGCTTTCTGCGCGCGCTGCGGATCACCGCTCTACGCTCATCCGGTCGACAACCCAGAGACGTACGGGCTGAGAGTCGGTTGCATCGCTCAACGCCGCGAGCTCGTTCCAACGCTGCAGATCTGGTGCGACTCGGCGTTGGGCTGGACGGGCGATATCGAAGATATTCCGAAGCGGCAGCGCGCGTAGTGCTGACGCTTCGCAAGCCGTAATCGTCGGCTGGCCGGATGCTGAATATTCGGATTGACGCGAGCAGCGCGTGTTTGGGCGTGCCAACATGACGTTCCTGCCCCGACGGTGCTGCCGATGGCGCTGAAACAGCTAGCAGAAGAACAAATTCGTACCTGGACGCGCGCACAGAAAGACGAGTGGTGGTTAAAGAACGTCTTCCGCGGCGACATGCCGCAGTTGACCGTTCGCTCGGCGCTGACCGGAGCTCTGCTTGGTGCTGTGCTGTCGGCCACTGCGCTGTATATCGGCGCCAAGACGGGCATCACGATTGGCGTCGGCCTGACTGCCGTGATCCTGGCGTTTGCGCTGTATCGAATCATGCACAGCGTGGGCATTGCTAACGACTTCACGATCCTGGAGAACAACTGCACGCAGTCGATCGCGACCGCGGCGGGTTACATGGTCTCGCCGATGATCGCCAGCCTCGCCGCATACATGCTGGTGACAGGCAAGATCATTCTGTGGTGGCACATGATCGTGTGGATGTGCGTGGTCTCCCTCATCGGCGTGCTGCTGGCGTTTCCGATGAAGCGGCGCTTCATCAACGAGGAGCAGCTGCCGTTTCCCGAGGGCCGGGCCAGCGGCGTCGTGCTCGATGCGCTGTACACCGGTTCAGCCGCGGCGGGCATGTTCAAGGCGCGTCTGCTCGGCTTCACTGCACTGGTTGCGGGGCTGTATCAATTCATGGTCAGCGACGGCTGGATGAAGCTGTTGCAGTTCAAGATTCTTCGCCTGGACAAGCTGGTGGGTCTGAAAGAGCCGTGGGTATTCCACGATCGGCTCGACTCTTATTACTACGCCGCGGCTGCCAAAGGAAATTTGTACATACCCACCATCCTGGGCACCGATATCCGGCAACTCGGGCTGCGGCTGACACTCGACGCGGCGATGCTCGGTATCGGCGGACTGATCGGAATCGTCGTGGCGACGAGCTGCCTACTGGGCGCATTCATCAACTTCGTCATCCTGGCGCCGATCATGATTCAGGCCGGCGATATCGCGGCGCGTGTCGGGCCTACCGGCGCGGTGGTGCCGATCTCACGTGCCGAGATCGTCAATCAGTGGGCGCTGTGGTGGGGCGTGACGATGATGGTGGTTGGTTCTCTCGTCAGCCTGTTCGGCCGACCGGAGATCTTCAAGGGCTTGCTGAAGCGCAGCAAGAAAGAGCACGGCAAGGATGTGCTGAAGCACATCGAGTTTCCACTTTGGATATCCGCGGTCGGCCTGCCCGTGTTCAGCGTGCTCGGCGCATGGGTGACGCATGAATTTTTCGGTGTGCCGTGGCTGCTGGCGTTTGTCTCCCTACCGCTGATCTTCGTGCTGACCGTCATCGCGACCAACTCGATGGCGTTGACATCATGGACACCGACCGGAGCGCTGTCGAAGATCACTCAGTTCACGATGGGTGCGATCGATCGAACCAATCCCGCCAGCAACCTGATTCCTGCCGGGATGACCGGCGAGATCGCGGCCAACTCCGCCAACCTGCTGTCCGACATCAAGCCGGGCTACATGCTGGGCGCCAAGCCGCGCCAACAGGCGGTGGGTCACGTGATCGGCATCTTCGCGGGCGCGATCGCATGCGTGCCGCTGTTCTTTCTGCTGTTTCTGCCGCCCGATGCGAACGGCGTGCGCTCCACGGCGGCCATGGTGTCGGACCAGTTTGCATTCCCGGCAGCATTGCAGTGGAAGGGCGTGGCGGAACTCATTGCCAAGGGCATAACGGCCTTGCCCTATTCGGCGGTCGTGTCGATGGTGGTGGCGGCGGTCAGCGCCGCAGCGATCGAACTCGCTCGCATTGCGACCAAGAACCGCTTCCCGTTGTCGGCGGTATCGATCGGCCTGGGAGTGGTGTTGCCGCCCGAGGCCACGTTCGCGATGTGGGTCGGCGCGATGGTGTTCTGGTTGATGGGCAAGCGCTACAAGGCCAAGGGCACGCGCGGCCACGAGTTCTGGGTCGAAGGCCTGGAGCCGATCTGCGCCGGCCTGATCTCCGGCGCGGCACTGATGGGAATCGCCAACGCGATTGTCAACGTGCTGATGAACTGAAACCGCGACCCCGCGGTCAGACCTGACTCGAACCCGTCATTTGAGGCAGGCCATGACGAAAAGCACTATCGCATGGGTGGTCGCATCCATCGCATTCGCCGCGGCTCTGATCTTTGCTGCGCGGTGGTACACGACCGGGGCACCCGCTGTCGCCCCGCCGCCCGAACCGGT
>JBDTQZ010000400.1:0-3316 GCA_039931935.1 Burkholderiaceae bacterium
CCCAGGCGCCCGAAGCGCGCGGCGAGTGAATTTCGGCAAGACCTGGATCCATCTGCACGACGATTTGTTCAATGCGTTTTCGCGGTCCGTTGGCGAGGTTCGACACGGGCGACTGGCAGCAGGCGCTTATGTCGCTTCAGTTCTTAGAAGCAATGTGTTCGCGCTATTCGACTGGCGCGATCCCACGCCGTTCCTGGCTTCGTTGAGACGCCGAGGTTCCTAGAGCTGTGAAACGAATCCTGAAGGGCGTGCGATACGGACCAGGCCGCGCGCTTCTTTTTCTATTCGCATGAAGCGCACTGCTTTGATGCTGGCGTTTTACTTCCCTCCCTTCGCACAGAGCACGGGGGGTCAACGCGTGCTCAGCTTCGTACGCCATTTGCCGATGCATGGCTGGCATCCTGTGGTGCTGACTGCGCGTGAGCGTTTGTTCCCCGAAATCGATGCCAGTAGTGTGAGTCTCATTCCCCCATCAACCGAGATAGTGCGCGCCGGCGGTCTGGATGCGGCGCGACATCTGTCGATCGGCGGCCGCTATCCGCGCTGGATAGCAATTCCTGACCGCTGGGCGACATGGGCGTTAGCTGCCTGCTGGCAGGGGTTGAGTGTCGTGCGCGCGCGTTCACCCCATGTGCTGTGGGCAACGTTTCCAATACCCAGTGCGCTATTGGCGGCCATCACGTTGCAGCGACTAACCAAGCTTCCGCTCGTGATCGATCTGCGCGATCCAGTCGTCTATGAACACTGGCCCGTCGACAGGTTGAGCCGAAGGGTATATGTCTGGCTTGAACGCAAGGCAGTGTCCGCTGCTAGCAAAGTGGTCCTTACTACGCCAGGCGCACGTCAGCTCTATATAGAGCGCTACCCGGAGTTACCTTCGGCGCGATTTTGTGTAATCGCCAACGGTGTTGATGATGACGCGGTGCAATTTCCGACAGCTGCTGTTCGCGCGCAGTCGGGAGACCGCATCACACTTGTACACAGCGGTCTGATGGAGGTGCCTGACCGAGACCCGAGTGCATTTTTCGCTGCGCTCGGGGCGATGCGTGATCGCGGTGAGATCGCGCCGGCTCAGATTCAAGTCATCCTTCGAGCGACGGGGCGTGACGACGTCTATAAAAGACAGATAGGTGAGCTCGCTCTGCGCGATTTTGTACGAGTGGAGTCACGGGTGTCGCACGACGCGGCGGTCAATGAAATGTGTTCCGCCAGCGGCCTATTGCTGTTTCAGGGGCACGCCTGCAATCGTCAGATTCCAGCCAAGGCGTACGAATACCTTGCCTGTCGTCGACCCATCGTGGGCTTCTGCGATCCGCGGGGCGATACGCATGATCTGTTGGCCCGTCAATGGAACGTACCTTACATGGCTGATATGAATCAAAGCCATCAAATTGAACAGGTGCTTCGTACGTTCCTGAAGGACTGTTGCGCCGGAATGGCGTATGTGCCGTCACAGGCATTGGTGGCATGGCATGGGCGGAGCCACGGAGCCCAGGAACTTGCAGCCCTGTTTGATTCAATCGTCGACGGCGCCGCTCGATCCGAAAAACTGGTGATACGCGCATGAAGGGCGTTCACCGAGGAAAGTTTCTTACCCGCTGCAGGCTTGCGTTGGCGGCAAATGTTTTGGGTGTCGCCGTGGCACTCGCACTAGTCTGGGTGCCGGAAATCCGTCTCTACTGGGTGGGACCGACACAGGTTTCCGATGATGATGTTTTGCGAGCGAGAACTGTGCCATCGCTTCTTACTTTGGCTGAGATCGCCGACCAATCTCTGCTTGTGCTGATCGAGCCGTTGGACATGAGGGACCCGAGTCGGCTCAAACAACTAGGCGAAGGAGTTCTTTCGGGCAGCGTACATCTCGCAGGACGGTCAGTGGCGACGTTGCCGTTTCCGTTTCGCGCAGCCCACCTGGATGGAGGCCTGCCGGGCCACCAGCTTCAGATCGCAGGCTTGGCGCCCCTGCGTCTGCTGCTCGGCGCGTACATGGCAACGCACGATCAACGTTTTCTCGACGCAGCGCTTCGAGAGACGCTGGCTTTCGACCAGGTCGATGCTTGGCGTGTTGTGCCGCGAGGACTGCTGTGGAACGACCATGCACTGGCTGCTCGCGTTCCAACGCTTGCTTTGCTATGGTCTCTCGTACGGCAGCGCGACGACCTCGATCCCGCCGCAGCGCGCTCAGTACTAGAATTGGCGGACCGCACCGGGGCAAGATTGGCGAAGCCCGAGCTATACAACAGCCGGACCAACCATGGTGTCATGCAGAACATCGCCCTGATTCAACTTTCTGTGGCGTTTCCGACGCTACCTCGCGCCACACACTTTAAGACCGTGGGCTGCACCCGCATCGTGAAACAGATGCGCTACTACATCGACCCCGATGGTCCGGTGCTTGAACATTCCGCCGGTTACCATGAGTTTGGCCGTGAGCTCTTGATCAAGGCGATGCGCGTTTTCGAGCTGAGCGGTTGTCCCATTCCGCCGGAGTGGCCCCAATTGCTAGAGCGCGTTAACGAGTTCTCGCACCTCTTGCAGCGGCCCGACCGAACGCTTCCCGTATTCGGAAATACCGATCACGCGCCGCGCACAGTTGAAGAGAGCGTCGATCCGACCCAGGGTCCCGTGCCGGCCAGCCGACTTTACGATGTTGCGGGCTTCGCTGTGTGGTGGCGTGGCACTGAAACGTGGCCGCAGACGCAGAGCCTGAGCCAGACCGTTGTGACTTGGTCAAATTTTCCTTCTCGTGCGCACAAGCATGCTGACGACATGGCAATCGCGATCTGGGCTCATGGCCGCAGCTGGTTGACTAACTCGGGATACTGGCCTTACGGTGCCGCCGGGTTGGAGGACGCAAACGGTTGGCGCGGTTCAAACGCACCTCACTTCCTAGGCGAATCAGCGCGAGTGGTCCGCGAAACGGTGCTGCTGGGGGCAGGCACCTCACGTTCGGTTTCGGCAATTGATCTCGAACGCAGGCTGCAGCGAGGCGCATCCGTGCGCCGACAGATTGTGGAGATCGGAGGAAGTACGTGGATCGTCCTCGATTCCGCAGCAGGTAAGGAAGTCCCACTCGTCGAAACTCTATGGACGACGATGCCGGAGATCAAAGTACAGGCAGCGGGTGACAGGCAGTTCGTGTTGCTATCCAACGATTCAACCGCCACCGCTCGCCTTATTTTTGCCGGTCCTCTTGCGTCTGTACCATCAATCCGACTTGGAAGCCTCGTACCCTTTGGTGGCTGGACCGTCCGCGCAGGTCGGCCGACACCCGCACCTGCGATTGAGGTGCAGCAACGTGCGGATCGGATGCCCG
>JBDTQZ010000401.1:0-3310 GCA_039931935.1 Burkholderiaceae bacterium
CTGCGCGAATTCTGGACCAAGAACGGTTTCGTGATAGCGATCGAGCAACCCGGTCTTGGCATCATGGAAACCGATTGGGCCGAGAATCGCGCCGACCTGCCGAAGGATTTTCTTCAGCGATTCACCAGCAAGTACTTGAGCTTCGGCAACGATACCTACAAGCGCGACAAGTTCCGCAGCCGGATCGAGCGCGGTACGGAACCGGGCACGGTCGAGATTTTCATCAGCCATCGCGGCGCGGCGCAATTGCCGACCAAGTTTTCGCAGGGCGCGGGTGAAGACTGGAACTGGACGGTAGTGCCCCCGAATCCCGAGCTCGAGGCGGAGTTTCTGGAGCGTCTCATGCTCGCCTTCGGCACGCCGGCGCCGAAAGCCGCCGAGGCGGTGGCGACGATGATCAACGCGCCCGATCGCGCACGAATCGAAAAAAGCCGCGACGGCCAGGCGCAGTTGGTCGTCGACGATGCATTCGACCGCGCGTGGCGTCGCGTCGGGCTCGCGCTCGATCGCACCGGCTTTACCGTTGTCGATCGTGACCGTTCGAAAGGACTGTATTTTGTCCGCTACCAGGATCCGGACCTGGCTACCCGGAAAAAAGACGACGGCTGGTTGGCGAAGACGATCTCCCAGATTCAGTTCTGGAAGACCACCGATGCGGCCGCGAAGCCGGAACAATATCGGGTAGTGGTAACGCAGGCCGATCCCCGCAGCTTGGTGACGGTGCAGGATCCCGCGGGAGTCGCGGACGGCTCGCCCACCGGCGAGAAGATCCTAGCGTTGCTCAAGGACCAGCTCAAGTAGCGTGCGCTTCGCCTGTCTCGGCAGTGGCAGCGAAGGCAATGGCCTGCTGGTGGAGGCGGGTGCGACGCGAGTGCTCATCGACTGCGGCTTCGGCATTCGAGACGCTGTCGCGAGGCTGGCGCGCATCGGCGTTGCGCCTGAAACGATCACTGCCATCATCGTGACTCATGAGCACAGCGATCACGTAGGCGGCGTTGCGGCATTCGCTGCGCGTTACCAAACTCCGGTCTGGCTGACGTTCGGCACGCTCTCCGCAGTAGCGGAGCGCTTTGCCGGCCTGCCCGAGGTATACGGCTTCGATACCGATGACGCTTTCGCGATCGACGCCATCGAGGTTCGACCGTTCCCGGTACCGCACGACGCTCGTGAACCGGTTCAATTCGTCTGCGGCGACGGTCAATGGCGGCTGGGCGTCCTGACCGATCTCGGTGTCAGCACGCTGCACGTCGAAGCCAGCCTTTCAGGATGCGATGCGCTGGTGCTCGAGTGCAATCATGATTCCGGAATGCTTGCCAACGGCCACTACCCGTATGCGCTCAAGCAGCGCATCGCGGGACGCTTCGGCCATCTGGACAACGACGCGGCGGGAGTACTCTTGTCGCGGCTCGACAATTCGAAGCTCAAGCACGTCTTCGCGGCGCATCTTTCTCAGCACAACAATCTGCCGGATCTGGCGCGGGCGTCGCTCGCCACCGCGCTAGGCTGCTCGCTCGACTGGATCGGCATTGCCGGGCAGCATGATGGATTCGGCTGGCGCGGGTTCGCCTAGGTATTGCAGGACAACACGGGGAAGCGAATGGAAAAGCGGCAGGAGCTCTATCGCGGCAAAGCCAAGACGGTTTATGCAACTGACGATCCCGGACGACTGGTGATGCATTTCAGGGACGACACCAGCGCATTCGACGGTGCCAAGGTTTCCCAGCTCGCACAGAAGGGCGAGACCAACAACCGCATCAACGCCTTTATCATGGGCAAGCTCGCCGCCGCGGGCGTGGCGACCCATTTCGTGCGGCTGCTCAATGAGCGCGATTCGCTTGTCATCGCGTTGAAAATGATTGCCGTTGAATGCGTGGTCCGGAACGTATGTGCCGGGTCGATGGCCAAGCGATACGGCATCGCCGAAGGCACGCGCTTGCCTGAGCCGATTTTCGAATTCTTTTACAAGAGCGATGCATTGCACGATCCGCTGGTCAACGACGATCACCTTCGCGTGCTGGGCTGGGCAAACGCGACCGAAATCGCCGAGATGAAGTCGCTGACACATCGGGTCAACCAAGTGTTGAAACCGCTTTTCGCAGACGCGGGTATCGAGCTGGTCGATTACAAGCTGGAGTTCGGCCACGCCGTTTCGGATCCGGCGGGACCGCTGTTGCTCGGCGACGAATTCACGCCCGACGGGTGCCGCCTTTGGGATCTGGCCACACAGGAGAAGCTGGACAAGGACCGCTTCCGGCGCGACCTCGGCGGCGTCATCGAAAAATATCAGGAAGTCGCCAAGCGCATCGGCGTGCCGCTGTCGTAAGGGGTTGGCGCGGTTCCTAGCAGTTGAGCGTCAGCGAAGAGACAAAAGCAGAGACAAAGAAAAGCCGGCCTCGCGGGCCGGCTTTTTTGTTCGATTGCGACCGCCTTATTTCTTCATATCCTTGGATGTGTCCTTGGCGTCCTTGGCGGCGTCCTTGGCATCCATCGCAGAGCTCTTGGCGTCCTTGGCTGCATCGGTCGCCTTGTCGGCGGCTTTCATGGAATCCACTGCGCCTGGGGCAGGTGCGGGCGGAGGACTCGGTGTGACCACGACCGGCGGGCTCGGCGGAGGCGTTACGACGACAGGTGCGGGCTTATCGCACGCAGCCAGAACTGCAACGACCGCAACAGCGGCGAAAACGGATTTGTTCATTGTGATTCCCCTTACTCGAGTTAGATCGGCACGTTGCTTTAGAAATCGGCTGGGCGCCTGTGCATGAACCACGGATGCGCGCGAAAATAGCACCACCGATGCCCAAATTTTAGCATAAAGGTAGCGGTATTCAACGGGTGGAGAGCCGTTTTGAGATTATCGAAGCGCCTTATCGAGCCTCTCAAACGGCGAATGTCGGACGCAAGCCTACAGACCCAAGACCGTTGCATTCACGCCCGACTCGCCAGTCGCCCAGATTTCGCCGAATCGGGCCACCAGCGGCTGCGCCTGCTCGGGTTGAAGTATGCCAAGCGCGGCGCGAGGCTGGTCGAAATGAAACCGGTGCAGATAATGCTTGCCGTCGACGATCAACAGGGGATCGGTCGCTACCTTGCCTTCGGCCCCCGTCTGAAGAATCGACATGGCATGGCCATAGACACCCAGCAGCTTCAGCATCCGGGGACACGCGCTTTCGAGATAGCGCGTGTCATGCACGATGATGTCCAGCCGACGACCGCGCACTTCACGCAGAAAAGCCGCCAGGCGCTCGGTGCGCGCGGCCTTATTCCAGCCGGTCTGCGACAGGTCCTGATCGAACACCTGGATGTGGTGCCG
>JBDTQZ010000402.1:0-3310 GCA_039931935.1 Burkholderiaceae bacterium
ATCTCGTGCGCATTGAACGATCCGTCGCCATTCACGTTGCTGGCGCTGCTGCTCGCGGTTGCAAAGCGCCGCAACATTCCATGGGCCAAGATCACCGGCACCTCGAACCAGTCCGACTATCTGTCGCACTGCGTCGCCAACCATATGTTCTTTCGGCTCGCACTGCCCGGCGCGCGCCGCGTCTTGACCGATCACATCCAGTTTGCCAACGAATCGCTGCCGGGCTGGAATCCGTTGTCGGTCGTCGGGCAGCATACGCAGCAGGCAGGTGCAACGCCCGCAGAAGCGATGGGCTTCACGATCGCGGCCGCGCTCCAATACGCGGAGGATTGCATGGCGCGCGGCATGGACCCAGATCGCTTCCTGCCGCGCTTCACGTTTTTCTTCGACATTTCGATCAGCTTCTTTGAAGAGATCGCAAAGTTTCGCGCCGGCCGGCGGTTGTGGGCGCGCTTTGCGCGCGAGCGGCTCGGCGCGAAGGATCCGAAGTCATGGCGCTTCAAGTTTCACGGACAGACATCGGGCGCCGATCTGACGCGCCAGCAACCGTTGAACAACATCGCGCGCGTCACCGCGCAGGCAATGGCGGGCATTTTCGGCGGACTGCAGTCGCTGCACACCGACGGCTACGACGAGGCGTTGTCGGTGCCAGGCGCGGAAGCGGCGCGGATCGCGATCGCCACGCAAAACATCCTGCGCGAAGAGGCGCAACTGACCGACGTTATCGATCCGCTGGGTGGCTCGTACTATGTGGAGACGCTGACCGATCAGATGCAAGCGGAAATCGAAGCGGTCATCGCGAGAATCGACGCCGCAGGCGGCATGTACAAGGCGGTCGAAGACGGACTGGTCCAGCGGATGATCGGCGAATCCGCGCTGGCGCATCAGTCAAAGATCGAAAATGGTGAGCAGACAGTCGTGGGGGTCAATGCGTATCAAGTTCAGGAAGATCCGCACGACTATCGCTCGCAGCCCTACCCGGAACGCGCGGCAATCGACGCACATATCGCGCGCCTGATAGCGTTCAAGCGCAATCGATCGAATGCCGACACGACTAAAGCACTCGACGATCTCGCACGTTGCGCACAGGGCAACGCGAACGTGATGGCAAGCATCGTTGACGCAACTGGCGCCGGCGCGACGCACGGCGAGGTTTGCGCTGTGCTGCGGCGTGAGCTGGGTTTTGGCCAACCGCTGGCGATTGTGTAGCAGGCGGCTGAGTGGAATGGTTGCAACGCATCTTGACTGGCGACCGTCGCACGATCGCACGCGCGATCACGGCGATCGAAAACGAGCCCGCGCGCGCCGAATCATTGCGCGGCGCGTTGGCGACGCATGTGGGTCGTGCGCACGTTGTAGGCATCACCGGGCCCGCAGGCGCCGGTAAGTCGACTCTCGTTAACGCGCTCGTCGGCGAGTTGCTGAAACGAGGACATTCGGTGGCGGTCGTCGCGATCGATCCGTCAAGTCCGTTCAGCGGCGGCGCAGTTCTCGGCGATCGTATCCGCATGGCCGAGCATCAAGCGAATGACCGCGTTTTTATCCGCTCGCTGGCGTCGCGAAGCCACGCCGGTGGGCTGTCGGCTGCGACCGCACAGGTCGTCGATGTGCTCGATGCGGCAGGCTTCGACTGGGTCCTGGTAGAGACGGTCGGGGCGGGCCAATCCGACTTCGCGATTGCCAAGCTCGCGCGAACGCGCGTTGTCGTGTATCCGCCGGGCCTCGGCGACGAAGTTCAGGCGCTGAAGGCAGGCTTGCTTGAGATCGCCGATATTCTGGTGGTGAACAAGGCTGATCTGCCGGGCGCAGACAGCACTGCGCGCGACCTGCTTTTAGTCCCCGCGCGACGCGGTAGCGAAAACAAACGGCCTGTGCTTAAGACGGTCTCGACCACCGGCGATGGCGTGGCGAAACTCGTCGATGTGATCGCCGAGCGCGGCGCGATACCAAATCAGCGCCGCGAGACTTTCGTCAACGGGCAGGCTGCGTGAACACCATAGCTTAGGATTCGAGTACCGCTTAACAGGAACGGATCGATGCGTCGTCGCTCAATCATTCTGGTGCTGACCGTATGGTCGAGCGTCATCGCGGCACAGCCGGCAATGGACGGCGTGTCAGCGAGTATGCCTCCCGTTGTTGATGCAAAAAATCTCTACAGCGAAACTGCGACGGGCAAGATGAGTCCTGCTGTTGCGAATGCGCTGGCGCGCGTGTACGTGCCCAACCGTCAGTCGAGCGATGTGTACGTAATCGATCCGGCAACGATGAAGGTGGTCGACAAGTTTCCGGTCGGCCGCAATCCGCAGCATGTCGTGCCATCGTGGGATCTGAAGACGCTTTGGGTCGCCAATAACGCCGAGGGCCGTACCGACGGCACCCTGACCCCGATTGATCCGGTGACCGGCAAGCCTGGCAAGTCGATTGCGGTCGACGATCCGTACAACATGTACTTCAGTCCTGATGGGCGCTTCGCGATCATCGTCGCCGAAGCGCGCAAGCGCCTCGACTTCCGCGACGCCCAGACGATGAAGATGCATGGTTCGTTGCCGATCCCCGAGTGCGGCGGCGTGAATCACGCCGACTTTTCGATCGACGGCCGCTACGCCATCTTTACCTGCGAATTTACCGGGAAGCTGGCCAAGGTCGACATCGTCAACCGCAAGGTCATCGGCTATCTGAAACTGTCGAGAGGCGGGATGCCACAGGACGTTCGCATCTCGCCCGACGGGAAGCTTTTCTATGTGGCCGACATGCACGCCGACGGCGTGCACGTGATCGACGGCGAAAAATTTTCCGAAGCCGAATTCATCGAGACCGGCGTCGGAACACACGGCGTGTATCCGAGCCGCGACGGTACAAAGTTGTACGTCGCGAACCGCGGCTCGCACAAGGTGTATGGTCCGCGCGCCGGCAAGGAAGGCAGCGTGTCGGTCATCGACTTCGCCACACGCAAGGTCGAAAAAACGTGGCCTATTCCAGGTGGTGGCAGCCCCGACATGGGCAACGTCAGCGCCGACGGGAAGACGCTGTGGCTATCGGGGCGATTCGACGATGTGGTCTACGCCATCGATACCGCGACGGGTCAGGTCACGAAAATTCCGGTCGGCAAAGAACCGCACGGACTGACCGTGTGGCCTCAGCCGGGCCGTTATTCGCTGGGGCATACGGGCAATTTGCGCTAGCAAGCGTGCTATCGCACTGCTGCGTCCATCGCCTGCACCAGTTTCTCGCGCCACGATCCGGGCTGAGACAGCGCCATGATGTGCACCGCATCGGGCACGCTCCAGTGCTGCGAGCCCGACGCCGCGGC
>JBDTQZ010000403.1:0-3294 GCA_039931935.1 Burkholderiaceae bacterium
GCGTGTGTGCGACGTGATGCTGTCGTTTCCCGCGATCCTCACTGCGCTGTTGATCGACGGTGTTGCACGCGCGGCGCTGCCGCGCGATGCGCATAGCGAGCTGGCGTTCGGCGTGCTGATTCTCGCGATTGCTCTGTCGGGCTGGGTGCAGTACGCGCGCACAGTGCGTGGCTCCACGCTGGTAGAGAAAAACAAGGAGTACGTGCAGGCGGCGCGTGTGATCGGGGTGTCACCGCTGGCGATCATGGCGCGCCATGTCTTGCCGAACGTTATGGGCCCGGTGCTGGTGTTGGCAACGGTACATATCGCCACAGCGATCATCACTGAGGCGACGCTGTCATTTCTTGGCGTCGGTGTGCCGCCCACTACACCGTCGCTTGGCACACTGATCCGCATCGGAAACGAGTTCCTGTTTTCGGGCGAATGGTGGATCACGATATTTCCTGGGCTGGCCTTGGTATTGCTCGTGCTTTCCGTCAATCTGCTGGGCGATTGGCTGCGCGATGCACTCAATCCCAAGTTGAGATAGAAAGTTGTTTCGTGGAGGTGTTATGAAGACAAAGTTGGCAAGCATTACGGCAATCGCCGTCCTGGCGGGTTGCTCCACTACGCCGTTCTCGTATATCGACGGCCGACGCTATTTCCAAGCCGAAATGAACAGCTACTCGGTAATCGTGCTCGACGTCGATGGTCGCAGCGATACACGCAACCCGGTGATGGTCGAGCCTGGTCGGCACGTGATCCGCGTGCAAGCGCCGGCGGAGGCGGGGTTCGCCTATGGTGAAACCCGCGCAATTACGCTCGATGTCAAGCCGTGCACTCGCTACTACTTGAAGGCCGTGAAGGAAAATCAGCTTAAGCAGGACTTCGAGCCCAAGGTCGACTACGTAGAGCCAATCACCGGCTGCACTGCCTAGCCAAGCGACTGCCCACGGCGGCCGTGCGATGACGATGACCGCGGCCGCGCTCCCTTCGACTGCGTCATCGTCGGCGCCGTTACTCGAGGTCATCCATTTGCGCATCGAGTTTCCGACTCGGCGCGGGACGCTGGTGGCGGTGGACGACATTTCGTTTTCTATTGCACCCGGCGAAGTCTTAGGGGTCGTGGGCGAATCCGGCGCGGGCAAGTCGCTGACCGGTGCTGCGATCATCGGGCTGCTCGAACCGCCCGGGCGCGTCGCGGCAGGTGAAGTCCGATTGGCTGGGCGCCGTATCGACACGCTGCCGTACGACGAGATGCGCAAGATTCGCGGCCGCGAGATCGGTGCGATCTTTCAGGACCCGCTGACCTCGTTGAATCCGCTGTACACGGTGGGTGACCAACTGATTGAGACGATCACGACGCACCTCAACATGTCGTCGAGCAAGGCGCGCGCTCGTGCGATTGAGTTACTCGCATCGACCGGCATACCCGCACCCGAGCGCCGCATCGATGCCTACCCGCATCAATTTTCGGGCGGCATGCGCCAGCGGGTCGTGATTGCATTGGCGCTGGCCGCAGAGCCGAAGCTGATCATCGCCGATGAGCCGACCACAGCGCTGGATGTTTCGATTCAGGCGCAAATCATTTCGTTACTCAAGAAACTATGCCGAGACCATGGGACCGCGGTGATGCTGATCACGCACGACATGGGCGTCATTGCTGAAACCGCCGACCGCGTCGCGGTGATGTACGCCGGCCGCATCGCCGAGATCGGACCTGTGTCGGATGTGATTCACCGACCACAGCATCCGTACACCGTTGGCTTGATGGGATCGATCCCAACGTTCGGTCACGAAACCGAACGTCTGATGCAAATCAATGGTTCGATGCCTCGGCTGACTGCTATTCCGAGTGGCTGCGCATTCCATCCGCGCTGCGTGCGCGCATTCGAACGTTGCCCGCGCGAGCGTCCCGATCTGTTGCCGGCAGGAGCATCGATGGCGGCGTGCTGGTTACACGATGTGACGCGGGGCAGGGTCGCGGCATGAGTGCCGTGTTGCGCGAGGACGTCGTAGCGGCTCCGAAATCATTCGGTTCCGACGTCATCGTGCACGCGGTGGGCCTGGCGAAATACTTCGACGTCTCGCCGCCGTGGCTCAATCGTGTGCTCGAAAACAAAAAGCGCGCAATCTTGCACGCGGTCGACGGCGTCAGCTTCGACATTAAACGCGGCGAAACCTTGTCGCTGGTCGGCGAATCGGGCTGCGGCAAGTCGACGGTTGCGCGCCTGTTGGTGGGGCTGTACGTCCCGACCAAAGGCCATGTTCAATTTTTCGGACGCGATCTGCGAGAGATGAATTCGCAGCGCGGACGGCCGTTGCGGCAGAAGCTGCAGATGATTTTTCAAGACCCCTACGCGAGCCTGAACCCGCGCTGGCGTGTTGCCGACATCATCGCCGAGCCGCTGAAGGCGCACGGCTTGATGAACGACAAGGCGCAGATCCGGGCGCGCGTTGATGAGCTGTTGCAGCAGGTTCGCCTGGCGCCGGCAGATAAGGAAAAGTATCCGCATCAGTTCTCGGGTGGTCAGCGGCAGAGGCTATCGATTGCACGCGCATTGGCGACGAAGCCGGAGTTTCTGGTGTGTGACGAACCGACGTCGGCGCTCGACGTGTCGGTGCAGGCGCAGGTGTTGAATTTGATGAAGGAACTGCAGCGCGAGATGGGGCTGACCTATCTTTTCATCTCGCACAACCTGGCGGTCGTGCATCACATTTCAGATCGCGTCGGCGTGATGTACCTCGGCAAGATCGTCGAGCTTGCTGCGCGCACGACGCTGTTCAATACGCCGCGTCATCCGTACACACGGATGCTGCTCGATGCGATTCCCGATCTGGAAATGAGCGGCCGCGCGCGCACGCCAGTGGCGGGTGAGGTTCCGAATCCGCTCAATCCGCCGTCCGGCTGCACGTTTCACCCGCGTTGCCCGCATGCGAACCAGCGCTGCCGCGTCGAGGTGCCGCTACTCAAGCTGTACCGGCACGCAGCAGGCGAAACGCAGGCGGCCTGCCATGCCGTCGAGGAAAATCGAATTTAGCTGCAGGTCGCAAGCGGCAGCTGCAATGCTTGCAAAATGCCGCTGTCGTCTTCAACGAATGCGACCAGCGCCAGATCGCGCGCCGCCGTCGACGGTGCTTCCAACGAGACAGTGCGCGTTCCGAGCGGCAAGGGTCCCGACCACGCGCGTGCAACGCGATCATTCGCCAGCGTTTCGCCGCGGTTTTCGCCCGCCGTCACCTTGGTCGAGATTCCGTTTTGCACGAGCGCAATGAACATGCGCGGATTCTTGGTTGAGTTAGGTGTTATCAGCT
>JBDTQZ010000404.1:0-3293 GCA_039931935.1 Burkholderiaceae bacterium
CGATGTGACGCATCAAAGCACGCACGCGATTGCGCGCTCGGGCGTCGCGTGGGTGCCCGAGGAGCGGCGCGTCGTCCCGAGTCTGACGGTGAGGCGCAATCTGACGATTGCCGAAAAGCGGACGAAGTTTCGGCGCTGGACGATCGGCGAATGCTGCGAAATATTCACCGCGCTCGAATATCTGCTTGAGCGCGACAGCGAAAACCTGTCAGGTGGGGAGATGCAGATGGTCGCGATTTCGCGCGCACTGCTGGGCAGCCCGGGGCTGGTATTAATGGACGAGCCGAGCCAAGGCCTAGCGCCAAAGGTCGTGCAGGACGTGATGCGCACAGTGCTGCGGCTGAAGAAAGAAGGTGTCGGCGTATTGCTGGTCGAGCAGCATGTCGGTGCAGCGCTCGATGTGGCCGATCGCGTCGTCGTACTGGATCACGGCACCGTAGCGCACCAAGGGCCGGCGGCCGCGTTGCGCAACGACTCGGAGCAGCGCGCGCGCCTGCTTGGGGCTTGAGTGATTCGCGATGACCGAGCTGCTTCGCATTCAATCGTTGCGCAAGGAGTATCGAAAGAATCGGTGGGCGCGCGCACCGAGTTTTGTTCTGCAGGCTGACCTCGCATTTGAGCGCCCGGCAATTGTCGGCGTGCTCGGACCGAACGGCTCCGGCAAGACGACATTGTTCGAGCTGATCACGGGCTCGAATACGCCGACGGCAGGGTCGGTGCAGGTCGGCGGGCAGGACATTCATCGCGTGCGGCGCAGTGAGCGCGGCCAGCTCGCGCGGCATTATCACCAGTCGTATCAGATCCGCCGCTTCCGGTCGTGGAAGCCCGAGATGCTGCTGGCGCACGCCGCGCGCGATGAGGCGCTGGTGCATCTGTTCGATGAGCCGCAGCTGAATACCCAGGACGGCTACATCGGGTTCATGTTGCGGTTTTTCGATCAGCTGCGGCGGCGCGACCGCCTACTGTTCGTGTGCCTGCACCCGAACGAGCGGTGGCAGCTCGATTTGCTGCGAGAAATCGCCGAAAGGTTTGTCTTTGTCGAGCGTGGCCGCGTCAGCCAGCATGCATCGCTGGACGACTTGATACAGGTGCCCGGTGCGCGTGACTACCTCGGCCATCTTGTCGGCGCAAAATAGCGGCCTGCGGTCATCGAAGACGGAGCAATCATGGGAAAGAGTGAACAGCCGCTCGCCGACATCACGCATTGGATCGGCGGTCAACGCGTCGCGGGTACGTCAGCTCGAACCGGCAAGGTGTTCAATCCAGCCACCGGCGATGTCACCGGATCGGTTCGCTTTGCCGACGCCGCTGCCGTCGATGCAGCAGTTCAGGCCGCGCTCGGCGCATTGCCCAAGTGGAGCGAGACGTCGCCGTCGAATCGGGCACGCGTCATGTTTCGCTTCAAGGAGCTGATGGAGCGCAACCTTGAAGCGCTGGCATCAGCCATCACGCACGAGCACGGCAAAGTACTCAGCGATGCCAAGGGCGAAGTCCAGCGTGGGATCGAAGTTGTCGAATTCGCCTGCGGCGCGCCGCAGCTGCTTAAGACCCAGTTTTCGGACAACATCGGCGGCGGCATCGACAACTATTCGTTGCGTCAGCCGCTCGGCGTAGTCGCCGGCATCACGCCGTTCAATTTCCCGGCGATGGTGCCGATGTGGATGTTTCCACTGGCGCTGGTGTGCGGCAACACGTTCATCCTGAAACCGTCGGAGCGCGACCCGTCGGTGTCATTGATGCTGGCCGAGCTGCTGCAGCAGGCGGGACTTCCCGACGGCGCATTCAACGTCGTGCAGGGCGATAAGGAAGCAGTCGACACGATCCTGGCCCACAAAGGGATTGCCGCGGTGAGCTTTGTAGGTTCAACGCCGATCGCTGAATACATTCACAGCGAAGGCACGCGCCACGGCAAGCGCGTGCAGGCGCTTGGTGGCGCGAAGAATCACATGATCGTGATGCCCGATGCCGATCTAGATCAGGCTGCCGATGCGCTGATCGGCGCTGCGTACGGCTCGGCCGGGGAGCGATGCATGGCCGTCTCGGTCTGCGTCGCGGTGGGTGACGGTGCGGATGCGCTGATCGAGAGGCTGAAATCACGCATCGCTGTGCTACGCATCAAGAGCGGCATGGAAGCAGATGCTGACATTGGGCCATTGGTGACCGGTGCGCATCGCGACAAGGTGCTCGGCTATATCGATCACGGCGTCGCCGACGGCGCACGTATCGTGTGCGATGGTCGAACGCACGAAGCGGCCACAAAAGCCGGGTTTTTTCTTGGCGCAACGCTGTTCGACAACGTCCAGCCATCGATGCGGATTTACCAGGATGAGATCTTTGGGCCCGTGCTCTGTGTTACGCGCGTGCCGAATCTTGCAGCGGCGCTCGAGATGGTCAACGCGCACGAATACGGCAACGGCGTTGCTTGCTACACGTCTGACGGCGGCACCGCCCGCGAGTTTGCACGCAGCGTGCATGCAGGCATGGTCGGCATCAACGTGCCGATCCCGGTGCCGATGGCGTTTCACTCGTTCGGCGGCTGGAAGCGGTCGCTGTTCGGCGATTATCACGCGTACGGCGAAGAGGGCGTCCGCTTTTACACGCGTTACAAGTCCGTGATGCAGCGTTGGCCCGATCCGGTAGCTAGCAAGGGACCGGAGTTTGCGATGCCGGTGCACAAGTAGTTAGGCGCGTCCGCGCGGCAACCAACAGTCGACCAGCAGAGTTCAGACGCGCTCTGCCTGATGAGCGCGTCTGCTCTCGCGGACCACTTCCGCTAGCGGAACGCAAAGCCGAGATAAAGCGCAGGGCCGCTGAAGCGATATGTGAACTCGCCGCGCGCATTGTCTTTCTCGGATGTCAGGTCGTAGCGGTAATAGTTGTAGCCGAGCCCCGCGTATGCCTGGCGCAGGAACATCCATTCGATGCCGGCACTCAGGTTGACCAGGCTGCCGTCGTAGTCGCCGACCTTGAGCTTCAGCAATTGAGCGAAGCCTGTCAGGCGCCAGTCGTCGGCGAGCCGTACGCTGCCGCGCGCACCTATGGTGGGCAAAGGGAAATCGAAGCATCACCTTCCCGCGCCAGGGCTACTACGCGCGCGTCAATGTCTACGACTCCAGTGTCCTGCTCGGCGCGGATGAGACGTATACGCGCTGGAACGCTGTTCCGAGTGCGCCGGTGACGTTCGGCTCCCATACCATCGAGGGACTGATTTCCGGCGGCGACCGGATCGGCAGCGGCGAAGTGCCAGTCTACGATCAGTTCGAGCTGGGCGGATTTCTCAATTTGTCGGGGCT
>JBDTQZ010000405.1:0-3293 GCA_039931935.1 Burkholderiaceae bacterium
CCAAGAATCTGACCGAGACTCGCCCAGTCGGTCACTCGCTGCTATAGCTGATCCCCTGACAGCCGAAAAACCCGTTGTGAGTCTTTGGCTTGGAGGCTGAGCAGTGTGACCGCGTCCGATAAACAGTCCCCAAACCTCATCGTCGGCGTCGGCGCCTCCGCTGGCGGCCTCGCCGCCTTTAAGAGCTTTTTGGCCAACACGCCGGCCGACACCGGCATGGCGTTCGTGCTGGTCCAGCACCTCGCCCCGGACTACAAGAGCCTTCTGGTCGAGTTGCTCGGAGCGGAGAGCCCCATTCCGGTAGTGGCAGCTAGGGATGGGCTTGCAGTCAAAGCGAACTGTGTCTTCGTCATCCCGCAGGATGCGACGCTCACCATCAAGGATGACGTGCTCCAGCTCGCAACGCCGGCGCCGGCGCGGGAACTTCGCCGGCCCATCGATTCCTTCTTCACATCGCTGGCCGCAGACTGCGGCGAACGCGCCGTCGGCATCGTGCTCGCGGGTGTCGGTAGCGACGGAACACTTGGCATCAAAAGCATCAAGGAAAATGGCGGCCTGACACTGGCCCAGGCCGATTCCGATGCCACGGCATTGCAGGGGATGCCGAGTAGCGCGGTCGCTACCGGCTTGGTCGATCACGTTCTGCCGGCCGAGGCCATGGCGGCTAGGCTCGTTGACTACTACCAACATTTGACTGAGGCGGCGAAGAAGAAGGATGGCGACGGCAACCGTGGGGACCTGCGGGAGCACCTGGCTAAGATCACATCGATCCTGCACGCACGCAGCGCGCACGACTTCTGCGGCTACAAGCAAGCGACCCTGATCCGCCGGCTGCAGCGGCGCATGCAAGTGCTCCACATGGATACCGCCGTCGATTACCTCGAGCGCCTCCGAACTGACCAGGGCGAGATCGAGGCGCTATTCCAGGATCTCCTCATCGGCGTGACCCAGTTTTTCCGCGACCCCGAGGCCTTCGAGGCACTGACGGCCATGGCGATCATGCCCTGTCTGAACGCCAAGAGTGAGGATGAACCAGTCCGCGTGTGGGTCCCGGGATGCTCGACGGGCGAGGAAGTCTATTCCATTGCCATCTTGCTGAGAGAGGCGATGCAGGCCCGCAGCCACATTCCCGACGTAAAAATCTTCGGCACCGATATCGACGCTAAATCCGTGGCCGTCGCTCGGGCCGGACGCTATCGCAAGGACGCCCCGGGACTATCGCCCGAGCGCGTCAAGCAATGGTTCACCGCGGTCGGCGGCAACCTCGTCCCGGTGCCGGAAATCCGCGACATGTGTGTATTCTCCACCCACAGCCTGGTCAAGGATCCGCCGTTCTCCAAGCTCGATCTAATCTCCTGTCGCAATGTCATGATCTATCTCGATGAGGAGTTGCAGGGCCGGCTGATGCGCGCGTTCCATTACGCACTGCTGCCCGATGGCTATCTGTTCCTTGGGACAGCCGAAAGCGTGACGCGCAATTCCCGGCTGTTCACTCCACTCGACAAGAAGCACCGCATCCTGCAGCGCCGCGATACTGGCGCTACCAAGCCCGCGTTGCAGCTCAAGGACATGCCGGTTTCGGACGCGCCGCCGTCACTGCCGGTGCGACGTCATGCGGCCGACGACCGGATCGACAAAGCCGTGGCCCGCGTGATGCAACACTCCGCGCCGGCCTACTTTGTCATCGACCGCAATCATGAGGTTATCCGATTCTCTGGTGCGGAGACCGGGCACTATCTCGAGCCTTCACAGGGCGCGGCCAGTCTCAACCTGTTCAGCATCGTGCACAAATCACTAAGACCCGCAGTCAGGGCCGCGGTGAGCCAAGCACGCGCCGACGGACATACGGTCACCAATGAGAACTTGACCATCCGCATTGACGGCAAGGCCGCGCGCTGACGCTCGTCGTCGAACCGATTGCTGGTCAGAACGGAGGCAAGAGCGGCGGGAGCGCGGTGGTCGCCTTCCGCGACACCACCCCCCTGGCCGCAGGAGGAGCAACTGATGCACCGGCGGCAAGCAGCGATGTCAATGTGCAGGCGTTGGAACGCGAACTGCGCGCCACCAAGACGCAGCTGCAGGCCGCCGTCGATGAGCTGGAGACGCGTATCGAAGATATGAAATCGACGACCGAAGAATTTCAGGCCGTCAACGAGGAGCTGCAATCCTCGAACGAGGAGCTCGAAACGTCGAAGGAGGAGATGCAGTCCGTCAACGAGGAGCTGCAGACGATCAACAACGAACTCAGCGACAAGCAACAGCTACTGACACGCGCCAACACGGATCTGCAAAACTTGCTCGACAGCACACAAATCCCTACCGTCTTCCTGGACGATGAGCTGCGTATCAGGCACTTCACGCCTGCACTGACGCAGCTGTTCCCAGTGCGGGACGCCGATCTCGGCCGCCCCATCACCGATATTGTCAACCAGCTGGACTACACGGAAATCCGGGCCGACGTGGAAAAGGTGAAGCGGGATGGCACGATCGTCGAGCGTGATCTTGCCCTCAAGGATGGTGCTCACTCCTTCATGATGCTCATCCGGCCCTACCGCACAGCCAAAAATGCCATCGACGGCGTTGTCGTCACATTCGTCGATATCACTGAACGCAAGCGCGGCGAGGGGCGGCAACTGCTGCTGACCGACGAGCTGCAACACCGTACAAACAATTTGCTCGCGGTGATCCAATCCGTGGTCCAGCAGAGCCTTTCGGGCACCCAGTCGCTCGGCGAAGCGCGCGAGACTTTGACGGCCCGACTGCATTCGCTCGCGAATGCGAATGCCTTGTTGACCCAGACCGATTGGTACGGCGCGACCCTGGAGGACGTGATCGCTCGTGAATTGGCGAGCTTCAAGGCCCGCGCCTCGATCGGTGGACCGCCGATCCGGCTGACCCCGAACGCAACACAGGGCTTCGCGCTGGTCATTCACGAACTGTGCACGAATGCCACCAAGTACGGTGCGCTTTCTAGCCCTGCCGGCGCGCTTGAAATCCGTTGGTCGGTCGAGGAGGGCGACGACGAGCCGAGGCTACTGTTTCGTTGGCAGGAACGAGGCGGTCCGCGGTTGGCTCCGCCCCAGCGCACGGGATTCGGTACCACGCTGCTCAACAGCGCCATCAGCGGGGGCGACGGTACGCCGCGCATCGAGTACGCGCCTGAAGGCGTGCGCTATACGCTCGACGTCCCGCTTTCCTCCATCACCGCCAAAGCCATAGGTAATGCGAGAGGAAAAGGCCCTTCTCAATGAAGGCCAAAAGGAGAGACTTCCCTGTCGTCTGCGTGGGCGGTT
>JBDTQZ010000406.1:0-3289 GCA_039931935.1 Burkholderiaceae bacterium
GAAAAGAATGACGGAGTACGGGCGGCGCCTGACGGGCTCCGTCAATTGGCCGCCTTCCTCGTATCCGATGTACCCGGGAGGGGCGCCGATGAGGCGGCTCACTGTGTACTTGTCGTGAAATTCACTCATATCGAGACGGAGCATCGCTTTCCAAGGCCTTCTCCGCTTTGAGGCAACGCGCAAGCAGCGCGGGCGCCTGCATCCGCTCCGTCCATGCTGGGAAGTCGGTCGTGCGACCGTTCCATCTCAGACTATCGACGTCTTCGAACAACTCTGCGTCGGTACGCAGCGTTGCAAGATTCTTGAACAACAACGCCTGAGCCAAACGATCACCCAGTAGTGGAGCCGGAAAGTTTTCGATCGCACCATGGCGATTCAGCAGCCGCGCAGCGGAGACTGCGCCGATCCCCGCGATGCCCGGATATCCATCGGCTGCGTCGCCGACCAAGGCCAGAAAGTCCGGGATCAATTCCGGATCGACGCCAAATTTTTTTCGCACGCCGTCTGCGTCGCGGATGGTCTTTGTGCGGCGGTCGATCTGCACGACGCGCTCTCCGCGCACGCACTGCGCCAGGTCCTTATCAGGCGTCCAAATGCACACCTTCTCGACGCGCGCATCTTCGGAAGCCATCCTCGCGGCCGACGCCAGCGCGTCATCGGCTTCCAACTCGATCATTGGCCATACAGCGACGCCCATGGCGTCAAGTGCTTCTTCGAGCGGATGAAACTGCGCGAAAAGAGCAGGTTCGATGCCATCGCCGGTTTTGTACCCGGGCCACAAATGGTTTCGAAACGACTCAATGACATGGTCGGTGGCAACGCCGACGTGCAAGGCGCCGCCTTCGATCATTTCCAGCACCGTGTTCAGTACGCCGATCACGGCACCGTACCGCCGATCCTCTCCTTTGTTGAATCGACGCAGACCGTAGAAGTAACGGAAGAGCTCATAGGTACCGTCTACGACATGAACGACCACCGGCGTTACTTGGACTTGGCTGCCGCAATGATCTGCTCGAGCGTAAACGTGTAGCTCACCTTGTCGAGCGGCTTATGGCAGGCGAGACACTCGGCTTGGTTGACGCCGGCGCGAAGCTGCTTCGCCGTGGTAAAGACTGCATAGTTCCAATCTTCGTTGCGCAGCATTTCCGGAATGTCCTTACCCCAGCCCGCCTCGCGCGCCATCGCCGTGTAGAACAGCAGCTGATCGGGAGCGTAGAAGCCGTCGCTACCGGTGATGGGCTTCTTGTCGGCATCGAGCTTGGCTGAGTAAACCTCCGCGAACAGCACCGAGCCGTTCGGAAGCGGTTTGCCTTCCTTTGCCGCTTGCAGCGCGGCGGGATTCACGTAGTAGTAGCGCACCTGCCGCGTAGCCGGGAAGTTGATGGTGTGATACTTGACGAACCTGCTCTTGTAATTCTCCGGAAAGCCGACGCCTGTCTTTACCAGATGCGGCAGGAACTCGGACTTTGCCGCGACTGCAGACGCCGTCTGGCTCGCGAAGAACGCCGCGACATTGGCGATATCGTCCGGACTCAATTGGCTTGCGATCGCATTCATGATGGCGTTCTTGCGCGATCCATCTTTCAGCGCCTTCAACTGGTTCTCAAGGTAGGCGGCTCTCTGGCCGGCTAGATTGGGAATAGCGTCGCTCACGCTGATGCCGGCCGCTCCGTGACACGCGGCGCATACGGTCTGGACTCTGGCGCGGCCGGCCTCGATATCGGCCGCGGACGCGCCAGTAGCGAATAGCAGAAGAGTCAATGCGTAGAACGTTGCTTTCATTGAAATCCCCTTTCAACCTAGTTTGATCCGAGATCTTACGGCGGCTCAGCTAGTTGGGTTTGGCGGGCGGCCAGTTGTGCGATTCGCTCTGGCAGTGTTTGCACCAGGCGTACAGCGCGTCGTACATCACCATGCCGTGCTTCAGCATTTCTTGATCATCGGTGAAGTCGTGCGATAGCCCGAGCGATAGCGCGTGCAGGCCGGCGGACTGCGGCGTCAGTTCGAGACGATGTGTCGGCTCCGCGCACGATTAGTGCCAGCCGCTGCAGCGCCGGATCGTCAAGTTGGTACTTCCTAAGAAAGGCATCGAAGCTGCACAGCTCGCCTTCATGTGTTAACTCGACACCCGGAACGTCGTAAGGAATCGCATTGGTTTGGTCGGCGACACTCAGCACATCGCCGCTCGGGACATATAGAAACTCCGAGTCCTGATCGATAAATCGCGCCACCAGCCAGGGGCAGGCGATGCGATCGATTTTCGGGCGCTCGCGTGTGATCCATTTCATGTCTGTGCTCCTTTCACGAAACGCTACGCACCAACCAGCCAACGACAGCGCACGCAGCGATCACAGAGATCACGTGCGCCTTGAAGCGAAACAATGCCAACGCTGCGCCGAAAGCAATCAGTGCCGACGTCCAATCGAAGCTACCCGTGAAACCCGATGGCCACAGCACGTGGTATCCGAAGAACAGCGCGAGATTAATGATGGCTCCGACCACTGCCGCCGTTATCGCGGTCAACGGCGCAGTGAACTTGAGGTCGCCGTGGGTGCTCTCGACCAACGGCCCACCGGCAAGGATGAACAGAAACGACGGCAAGAACGTAAACCACGTCACAAGGGATGCCGCCAGCGCGCCAGCCATGAACGGATGTTCGGGCCCGAGCGGTGCGGCGACGTAAGCGCCAACGAAGCCGACGAACGCCACGACCATGATCAGCGGCCCGGGTGTCGTTTCACCGAGTGCAAGGCCGTCGATCATCTGCGTCGGCGTTAACCAGCCGTGATGGCCGACGGCCCCCTGATAAACGTACGGCAGTACCGCATAAGCCCCGCCGAAGGTCAACAACGCGGCCTTTGTGAAAAACCAGCTCATTTGCGTCAGCACGTGATTCCAGCCATAGACGGTTAGCAGGACCGACATTGGAACGAGCCACAGCGCGAGTCCGACCAGCGCGACCGATGCGAAGCGACGCCGATTGAACGTGGCATGCGAAGGTGTCGGGGTGTCATCGTCGATGATCGCCGCTCCGAACGATTTGTTCGAAGCGGCGTGGGCTCCGCCGACTACGAACTTTTTTGGAGCGAGGCGGCCACCGATGTAACCGATTACCGCGGCGGCCGCGATGACCGCCGGGAATGGTGTGTTCAATGCGAAAAGTGCAACGAACGATGCGGCCGCAATTGCCCACAGCATTCCATTCCTCAGCGCGCGTGAGCCGATGCGATACGCCGCCTGCAGGACGATTGCGGTCTTCAGGCCCTCCTCGGCGGCGGGCGGCAGGCGG
>JBDTQZ010000407.1:0-3288 GCA_039931935.1 Burkholderiaceae bacterium
GTCTACAACCAGAAGAGCCTTCAGCTCTATGAGGAGCTCGGACTGCTCGTCACCTTTTGCGTACTTCTCCAGCAGGACGTCGATCGAGATCGGTTGCTCGTCGAGGAGTAGCTGTGCTTTATCAAGTTTCATTCGCGACCCGTTTCAAGTGCGAATTTTCTCACATCACCAAGCAATATAGACTCGGTTTTTTCCGATACGGCTCGTGAGTTTCGCTTGAACCTACACTGGCTTCGTGTGCGAGGCGCAAACAACACCGGTCAAGCTCACCGGGTTGTAGGCAGCGTTGCGCTGGCGACGATTACAGGTATGGCGGGCGTTGGGTACGCCCAGGAGCGGGCCAACTACTTTAATGATCCGTTCCTGCAGATCACCAACGGCTTAGCCGCTTGTACAGTACCTGAAGGGCCGTCGCTCACACGCGACGAGGTCCGCGTTCAGTCCCACCTACGGTCGGAACACGGAACGCGCTGCTACCTATCGGGGCGCTGTCGCTTGCCCAATTCGTACCTGTACGACCAGGAAATTATTTCGCGTGTGAAGAAAGCGATCGATACCGACGGGCGGTTCGCTGACACCAGCGTTTGGGCGGAAGGCCAGCGGCGTTGGGTAACCTTAAAAGGGTGCGTTCGCTCGAAATCTGAGTCGGAAGCGCTGGTTCAACTGGCGAGGTCGATTGACGACGTGGTGATGGTGGTCAACGAGCTCGTCGTCGGGATGGATCACAGCGGCCGTGCGAAGACTGCGGAGCGGCGCTCGCAATGACGTCTTCTGTTGGCGCAGTCATCGTCTACTCGTACGAGGGGCTATCGTGAACTTGCAGCAGTTTCGTTTCCTGCGCGAGGCGGCGCGCCACAAGTTCAGCCTGACCGAGGCGGCACGCGCATTGCACACGTCGCAACCCGGTATATCTAAAGCGATTATCGATCTCGAAGCCGAGCTGGGCGTGCCAATCTTTGCGCGTCATGGCAAGCGCGTGAAAGGCTTGACGGCGCCCGGCCAAATGGTCCTCGATGCGGCTGAGCGCATCATGCAGGATGTCGATAACCTGAAAAAGCTGGCGCGCGACTACGCGGGCAGTCCGGAAGGTACGCTGCGCATCGCGACGACGCACACGCAAGCGCGTTACGTGCTGCCGAATGTGGTGCAGACGTTCGCTGCCAAGTACCCGCAAGTCAGGCTGAAGCTACTGCAGGCAAACCCGCCTCAGATTGCTGCGATGTTGATCCATGGGCAGGCCGACATCGGTGTCGCGACCGAATCGCTCGGCGATCATCCTGGCCTGCTGACGATCCCGGTGTATGACTGGCAGCACGTGGCGATCATCAAGCCCGGGCATCCGCTGGCGAAATTCGCGACCAGTCCCGGCAAACTCACGCTGAAGGATCTGGCGCGGCATCCGCTGATCACTTACGAGCAGCTGTTCGCCGGCCGCTCGAAGATCGACGCAGCGTTCGAGGCGGCGGGCATTGTGCCGTCGATTGTCCTTGAAGCGATCGACGCCGACGTGATCAAGACCTACGTACAAACCGGCATGGGTGTGGGCATCATGGCGGGAGTCGCGGCCGATTCGCAGCGCGATGGGTTGATCGTGCTGCCGTGCGGCCATCTGTTCGGGCGCAACGTCACGCGGCTTGCAGTGAAGGAGGGCGCTTATTTGCGCGGGTTCGTTTACTCGTTCATCGAGACGCTGGTCCCTGGGTGGGACAAGCGACGCATCGAGGAAGCGTTCAAGGCGTAGTCAATAAAGTGAGCAAATAAAGTGCGGCGTCGTCGCTAAACTGCTGCATCGATGACGGAGGCTCTTATGTCAACCGGTCCCTCACCTGTTCCAGAAGCAGCACCGATCAACGGCCTGCACCACTTTGCATATCGCTGCAAGGACGCCGAAGAGACACGGCATTTTTACGAGGACATCCTCGGGCTGCCGCTGTATCACATCATTCAGAGCGATATCGTGCCGTCGACGGGCGAGTACTGCCCGTACACGCACATTTTCTTTCGCATGACCGATGGCTCTTGCATCGCGTTCTTCGACCTCGGCGACGATGTCGCCGCAGAGAAATCGCCGAACACTCCCGATTGGGTCAACCACATCGCGCTGCGCGTGGGCACGGTTAAAGAGCTGGCGCGCGTGAAGGATCGGCTGGAAGCGCACGGAATCGAAGTGCTAGGCGTCACTGATCACCACATTTTCCAGTCGATCTATTTTTTCGATCCAAACGGTATTCGCGTGGAGCTGACGGCGCAGCTCGCCTCCGAAATGCAGATGCAGGAGGAAAGCAAGACCGCACGCGCACGGCTCGACGAATGGACGCAGCGCAAGATTCAATGGCGGCGTGAGCGTGCCGCGCGCATAGAGGCTTAATGCGGGTTGCGGTCGTCGGCGCCGGATCGATCGGCGCTGTGCTCGGTGCGAAGCTCGCCGCCACCGGCCATGAAGTCACGCTGATCGCACGCGGCGCGCACCTCGCGGCAATTCGCGGTGAAGGATTAACGCTGGTCGATCATGTCGGCAAGCATTCAGGCCACTATCGCCTGCCTGCGGGCGATGATCCTGCTGCGTTTGGCGCCCAGGATCTGATCATCATCGGTTTAAAGGCGCACGCGATCGGCCCGATGCTGCCGCGCATGCAAACGCTGATCGCCGATCAGACCGTCGTGGTGCCGGCAATCAACGGCCTGCCGTGGTGGTACTTCCATGGAGCAGGCGGTGCGCTGGAAGGTGCGACGCTGCGCTCGCTTGACCCCGACGGCTCGATGTTCGCGGCTCTGGCGCCGCGCCACATCGTCGGGTGCGTCGTTCACATCGCAGCCGAGGTGCGCGCGCCAGCAGAAGTGCATCACACCAACGGCACGCGAATCATTCTCGGCGAGCCCGCTGGTGGTACGACGGCACGTTTGCAGCGCGTATGTGCTGCGCTCGATGCGGCGGGCTTCGATGCGATCCGCTCGACGGACATCCGACTCGACGTATGGACCAAGTTAATCGGAAATCTGTCGTTCAATCCCATCGCTGCTCTCACCGGCTACCTGATGAGCGAGATCGTCGCCGATGAAGACGTGCTCGACGTCATTCGCGCGGTGATGCGCGAAGGCATGCAGGTTTCGGAGCACTACGGCGTGCGAATTCCGATGACGATCGAGCAGAGAATCGACCTCGCGCGGCAGCTCGGAGCGGCCAAGATCTCGATGCTGCAGGATTTGGAACAGCGCCGAAAACTGGAGCTCGACGCAATCGTCGGCAGCGTGATCGAGCTGGCCGAGCGCGCGTCGATTGCGGTGCCG
>JBDTQZ010000408.1:0-3278 GCA_039931935.1 Burkholderiaceae bacterium
CGGTCGATAGATTTCGACGCGATCGCCATCCGCCAGCTGCTGATCGAGTGAGCAGCGGCGCCCCCAGATCCCGGTGTCAGCTGCTTCATGCAGCTCGCATCTGCGCGCGCGGACCTGTGCAGCTTCGATCGCCTCTCGCACAGTGGACCCGAGCGGCACTCGCACGTCGCTGATATCTTCGACGCCCGGTGCGCAGTACACAACCGTGACTCGCAGCCAGTTCGTATCCATCTGCGTACGCGCGAGTGGGATATAAAGCCGGATTGTATTGGCGGCGCGCGTGTAATCCACCGTGCCTTTTGCAGTGGCGATTGTTCAAAACAAAAAGGCGCAACACGATTACTCGATCGAGGAGCGCTACGAAGCCGGCATTGCGCTCGAAGGCTGGGAAGTCAAATCGATCCGCGCGAGCCACGCTCAATTGAACGAAGCGTACGTCGTCGTCCGCAATGGCGAGCTGTATCTGCTGAACTCGCACATCAGTCCGCTGCCGACCACGTCGACACACGTTAAGGCCGAGCCGACGCGCACTCGGAAGCTTCTGCTGCACGCCGCGGAGATTCGCAAGTTAATCGGCAAGGTCGAGCGCGCCGGCTATTCGCTGGTGCCGTTGAACATGCACTACAGCAAAGGCCGTGTGAAGCTCGAAGTAGGTCTCGCCAAAGGCAAGCGGCAGTTCGAGAAGCGCGCCGACGAAGCAGACAAGGACTGGAAGCGGGAACAGAGCCGGCTGTTGAAGCAACGCAGCCGTTAAACCCGCAGTAGCCTTTTTAGAACGACCGCGTCATCGCGGTTTTCGTAATAGCCTCGCAACAGCTCGACCTGCCGGTACCCATGCTTGCCGTAAAACTGGCGCGCTGCGAAGTTGGTCTCGCGCGCTTCGACCCGGATCGACGCGATTCCCGCAACTCCCGCGGTGACCTCCAGCCAATCGAGCAGCGCCGACGCAACGCCCTGCCGACGGCGAGACGAGTGAACGGCCATCAGCAACAGGTGCGCGTCTTCCTCGCGGTACTTCATGATCGCGAAGCCCGCCAGGACGCCGGGCTCGCGCGCCACGATCGTGTTGGTGGCGGCATCGCGCAGATTTCTCAGAACGCGCTGCGGCGTCCACGACCAACTCAATCCACGCTCGATTACGTCCCTTGACAACAACGCGATGGTTTCCGCGTCGGACGACCTTGCGAGAGTGATTTCGTAGCTGGTGATCATGCCGATTCGGGTGAGTGTCTCAGCGCGGCGCTGGCTGCGCCTTCACCACTGTAAGCGCCGAAGCGACCAGCGTGGAGATATCTGCCACGTTCGACGGGACGATCAGCGTGTTGTTGGTCTTTGCGAGATTGCTGAATGCGTCGACAAAACGATCTGCAACGCGCAGATTGACCGCCTCCAGGCCACCGGGCTGACGAATCGTTTCGGCCACCATCTGAATCGCGCGCGCGGTGGCCTCCGCGACTGCGATGACAGCACCGGCCTCGCCTTGCGCAATATTGATCTGCGCCTGCTTCTCACCTTCCGAGCGCGCGATTTCGGCTTCGCGGGCGCCGGTCGCGATGTTGATCTGCTCCTGCTTGCGGCCCTCGGACGACGCGATCAGCGCGCGCTTCTCGCGCTCCGCGGTGATTTGCTGCTGCATCGCGTGCAAGATTGCATTCGGCGGCGTGATGTCCTTGATCTCGTAGCGCAGCACTTTGACGCCCCAGTTCATCGCCGCTTCGTCGATCGCGCTCACCACACTGTGGTTGATGAACTCGCGCTCCTCGAACGTCTTGTCGAGCTCGAGCTTGCCGACCACCGAACGCAATGTCGTCTGCGCCAACTGCGTGATCGCCAGGATGTAGTTGCTGGCACCGTAAGAAGCGCGCTGCGGATCGGTCACCTGGAAGTACAGCACACCGTCGACCTGCAGCTGCGTATTGTCCTTCGTGATGCAGACCTGGCTTGGCGTATCGAGCGGCACTTCCTTCAGGCTGTGCTTGTATGCCACACGATCGATAAACGGGATGACCGGGTTCAGTCCCGGTTGCAACGTGCCGTGGAACTTGCCAAGCCGCTCGATGACCCACGCGCTTTGCTGCGGAACGACCTTCAGCGCGGTGATGGCGAATGTGAACGCAACGATTGCGATCACGATAAAGATCAACCACACACCACTTATCCCGAACATAGAATTCTCCCAGTTAGACCATTTCAGCGTGATTTGGCGGCGACGATCAATCGGTTGGCTGCGATTTCGCGAATGACGAACTCGCCGCCTACAGGCTGATCGCCTGGCACCAGTTCGACGTCCCACGTAGCGCCGCGGTAGTTGGCGCGCGCAGTGCGGTTCGGTGACCAGTGATCGACTCGCAGCGTCTGGCCGACGTCCATGTTTTGCACGCGGTCGCTAGTCGCGCGGTCGCGCAGACGATGCCCGAAACGCGACTGCCGCAGCCACAACGTTCCACCGAGACTGACTGCTGCGGCAGTAGCCCACTGAGCTACGACCGGCGCGTCAAGCAACGCCGCCACGCCGGCGGCGCCGAACGCGATCCCGATCAGCAGCAGGTAGAAGGTACCGGTCAACAATTCGGCGATCATCAAACCGAAACCAATCACAAACCACCAGACATAGTTATCCATGTGCTTCGGCCCTTTCCCTAGGCGACGCCTTTCCCGCAGCGGCGGCGAGCCGCTGCCAGGTCTCGACGACGGTGTCCGGATTCAACGATATCGAATCGATTCCCTGCCCCATCAGCCACTCGGCAAAGTCAGCATGGTCCGACGGGCCTTGCCCGCAAATGCCGACGTATTTTCCGCGTGCCCGGCACGCCGCGATCGTTTTCTCGAGCAGCGCCTTGACCGCAGGATCACGCTCGTCGAACCCTTCCGCTACCAGGCCGGAGTCACGATCGATTCCAAGTGTCAATTGCGTCAGGTCGTTCGAGCCGATCGAAAACCCGTCGAAGTACTCGAGAAATTGATCCGCCAATATTGCGTTCGACGGAACTTCGCACATCATGATGACGCGCAAAGCCCCCGAGCCGTCCGGCGAGCCCCCCACCCCGCGCTTCAGCCCGTGCGCCGCCAGCAGCTCCATTACGCGCTTCGCCTCGCTGAGCGTGCGCACGAACGGCACCATGATTTCGACATTCGTGAGGCCCATTTCGCCGCGCACTTTCTTCAGCGCGTTAGCTTCCATGCGAAAGCATTCGCGAAACGAATCGGCGATGTAACGCGAGGCGCCGCGAAAGCCGAGCATCGGATTTTCCTCATCAGGCTCGTAGCGCGACCCGCCG
>JBDTQZ010000409.1:0-3278 GCA_039931935.1 Burkholderiaceae bacterium
CTGCCGCCGAACATTTGCACGCCGAGCTTTCTTGCAGACGAAGCCCGCAAGATGGCAAAGAAGTGGAACCTCGATATCGAAGTGCTCGAGGCGAAGCAGCTCGAGGCCCTGAAAATGGGTTCGTTTCTATCCGTAGCAAAGGGCTCCGCACAACCCCCGCGCTTGATTGTGCTGAAGTACAAAAGCGCAGCGAAGGGGGCTCCCATCGTGCTCGTCGGCAAGGGCATCACGTTTGATTCCGGCGGCATTTCGCTCAAGCCCGGTGCGGCGATGGACGAAATGAAGTTCGACATGTGCGGCGCTGCCAGCGTGATCGGCACGATGCGCGCGCTGGCCGAGTTGAAGTTGAAGATCAACGTGGTAGGCGTGGTCGCCGCGTGCGAGAACATGCCGTCGGGTGGCGCGGTCAAACCGGGTGACATCGTCACGTCGATGTCGGGCCAGACGATCGAAGTTCTGAACACGGACGCTGAAGGCCGTTTGATCCTTTGTGATGCTCTCACTTACAGCGAGCGGTTCAAACCTGCGGCAGTCATCGACATCGCAACTCTCACCGGCGCATGCGTCGTCGCACTCGGCGGAGTCAACTCGGGCTTGTTTTCGAACAACGATCAGCTGGCCGACCAGCTGATCATGGCGAGCCGCGAGTCCGGCGATCCGGCATGGCGCATGCCGCTCGACGAGGACTATCAAGAGCAGCTCAAGTCCAATTTCGCGGACATGGCCAACATTGGAACGCCGGGCGCGGGCGCGGTAATCGCTGCATGTTTCCTGGCGCGCTTTACAAAGGCGTACCCGTGGGCGCATCTGGACATCGCCGGCACTGCGTGGAAAGGGGGCACAGCCAAAGGGGCCACCGGCCGGCCGGTGCCGCTGCTGTCGCAGTTTCTGATTGACCGCGCGAAGTAGTGGGCCCGGTGACGCGCATTGACTTTCACATTGGAGTCGGTCATCGCGTGCATTACGCGTGCCGCGTGATCCGCAAGGCGCGCGCTGCGCAAAAGCGCGCCGTCGTCTACGCACGACAGGCGGATCGGTTGGCACAGTTCGATCAGGCCTTATGGACGTTTTCCGCTCTGGACTTTGTGCCGCACGTTTATGCCGGATCGCCGCTGGCGGCATCTACGCCGGTCATTCTTGCGCCCGACGCAGGGTCTGCCCCCGATAGTGACGTGCTGCTGACGCTCGACGACGACGTTCCTCCGGACTTCGAAACTTTCTTTGCGCGCTACGAGCGGGTGATCGAAGTTGTGTCGAGCGACGATAGCGATCGTCGGCGTGCGCGCGCGCGCTTCAAGTCCTATCGCGATCGCGGATTTCAGCCGACCGCAATCGAAGTGAAAAATGGCGACTAGCCCGCGCAAATCCACGGACCTCGAGCGGCTGACGCAGCCAGGCGGCAAAGTGATGCCGGACGATGCCACCATCCCCGTGCTGACCGAGCGGCTGACGCTTCCGTCGCTCGACCTCGATATTTCGCTGCCGCCGCCGCCGGTTGTCGCCCCCCCGGGCGCACCGCCACCCCCCGTCGCCGCGCTGTTGATGCCAAAGCCGGAGGCCGCTGCGCCGGAGCCATCGCCGCGCCCGGCACGACCCGCGCCCGCGCCACCCCCTTCGACGCTGTTTGCTTCCGTGGCGTCGGTTGCGCCCGTGTTCTCGTCGCCACCTCCGCCTGCAGCGGCAGCTGCGCCCCCGGCGATTGACTGGGAAAAAATGGAGGCGCAGCTGCGTGAAAGCCTGCTGCGCGAATTGCAGCCGCAACTTTCCGCAGAACTCGAGCGCCAGGTGCGTGAGCGGTTGCAACCCTCGCTGGTGCGTGCGCTGACCGCGTTGATATCGGATCTCCGGCCGGCGCTCGATTCAACGGTGCGTGAAACGATCTCGCGCGCGATTGCCGCCGAGCTCGAGCGTCAGCGTTCGACCTTGAAGTGACGACTGCTGAATTGGCAGCTTCGCTCGCCAGCGAGCTGGCAAAGAGTTTCGACCCCGCCGAGATCGAAGCACGTTGGGCACCGATCTGGGAATCGCGCGGCTATTTCGCTGCAGACACTGATCCCAACAAGCCGTCGTTCTCGATTCAGCTTCCGCCGCCGAATCGCACCGGCATCCTGCATATGGGCCACGCGTTCAATCAGACCATCATGGACGCGCTGACTCGCTATCACCGCATGCTCGGCTTCAACACGCTCTGGCTGCCGGGCACCGATCACGCCGGTATCGCGACGCAGATCGTCGTCGAACGGCAACTCGCAGCCAGGGGTATCGACCGGCGCGCTATCGGCCGCGAAAAGTTCGTCGAGGAAGTCTGGAAGTGGCAACACGTATCGGGCAACGCGATCTTGCAGCAGATGCGCCGGCTAGGCGCATCGGTCGATTGGCGCCGCGAGTACTTCACGATGAACGAAGACCTGTCGCAGGTTGTCGTCGAAACGTTTGTACGGTTGTATGAGCAGGGCCTGATCTATCGCGGCAAGCGGCTCGTCAACTGGGACCCGAAACTGCAGACCGCGGTGGCGGATCTGGAAGTCGAAACCGAAGAGGAAGACGGGCGCATCTGGGAGATTCGTTATCCCACCGTCGATAGCAACGAATCGATCACGGTGGCAACCACGCGGCCCGAAACCATGCTGGGGGACGTAGCGGTCGCAGTCCATCCAAGCGACGAACGCTATCGGCACCTGGTCGGCAAGTCGCTGGCGTTGCCGCTGACGGAGCGCACGATCCCGGTGATCGCCGATGACTATGTCGACAAGGAGTTCGGCACCGGCGCGGTGAAGATCACGCCTGCGCACGACTTCAACGATTTCGCGGTCGGCAAGCGACATGGGCTCGAGCCGATATCGATCTTCACCCTGACCGCGACGATCAATGACAACGCGCCGGTGAAATATCGCGGGATGGATCGCTACGTGGCGCGCAAGCGCGTACTGGCTGATTTGCGCGCCGCCGGGCTGATCGTTAGCGAAAAGCCTCACAAGATGGCAGTGCCGCGCTGCGAGCGTACCGGCGAAGTGGTCGAGCCGATGCTGTCGGAGCAGTGGTACATGGCGATGGGCAAGTCGGCGCCAGCGGATACGCTTCATCCAGGGCAATCGATCGCGCAGGTCGCGCTCGACGTCGTTGCGCGCGGCGAGGTCAACATTTTTCCCGAGCAGTGGAAGACGATCTACAACCAGTGGCTCGAGAACATTCAGGACTGGTGCATCTCGCGGCAACTGTGGTGGGGCCACCAGATTCCGGCGTGGTACGACGAGCAAGGCAGGGTGTTCGTCGCGCGC
>JBDTQZ010000410.1:0-3278 GCA_039931935.1 Burkholderiaceae bacterium
GCCGGCGACAGGCAGTCATAAGGCTCCAGCTTCAGCTCCTTCAGCCGCGTTCTGACCGCGCCTATGTTGCCCGGATCGAACCCTGACTCGATGATTGACGAAACGAATGCCGCGAATTCGGGCGGCGCCCACCCGCTATCGCGCGAGAGCTCGGTGTGGATGAAGTCCAGACCGAAAAATGGATGATTCTTGTTCTCGATGCGTCCGAACATGTGCACGCCGCACTCTTTGCATGCGTGCCGCTGGATCGTCGCAGTCTCATCCACGACTTTTAGCTTGTCCTGATTCGCGGTCACGCTGACCTTGTCGCGCGCTACGACAGCGACCTGCGAAAACACCGCGCCCGTTGGCTTCCAGCACTTGGTGCAGCCGCACGCGTGGTTGTGCGCCACTTGGCCGCCGATCGATACAGTCACCTTCTTATCGGAGCAATGACACGACAAAGTACCGCCCGAGAAACCGGGGGCGGCTGGCTTACTTCCTTGATCGACCTCTGGATGAATGGAGAGCGGTTTGGCCATTTCGAATTCCCCCTTGGTGGAAATTACCGAGGGAGCGATGCTGCTCCCTCGCGAGTTGAAAGTCGACTCTACTTCACCGCAAAGCAATAGAACAAACCGTCGCCGCCTGTGGGGCGCAGTGCTTCCTGGCTACAGCCGAGCGACGGGTGTGACGAATTCCAGGAGGTTGCCCACGGACTTTCAATGGGGCCCACGCGATCATGATGCCCCAACATTGCTGAACCGTCTTTTCCGCTCTTGGTCCAGTTGCCGCATGTCATGTCGACGAATGGGCCTCCTGCAAAGGCTGTGCCGTCAGGCCGCGAACCGGTCAGCATGTCATGCTTTACCGGCTTTTCAGTGCGGCCGTTGACCAGCGCGCCTTTTTCGTCCAACGATGTCTGCTTTGTCACATTGTTGTTGGCCGAGTGCAGTTCCTCGACGCTACTGGCGATCATGACACCCTTAGCGTTGTGCCAAGGCCCGCTGCCGATACGATCGCGCGCATTCACGAATTTCGGGTCGTTCAGCGCGGGCGCCTGAGTGCTCAAATAAGCGCGCCAGGTACGGTTGCCCGCGCCGGCAGCCTTGGCAAGCGACTGGCAGTGTTGATCGGCCCCCTCGAGTCCGCCGAGATCTCCCCCCTTGCCCGGACCGACGCTCGTAACAAAAAAAGTCACACCGGGGCTCGGTTGCGGTAACTGCAACGTCGAACAGCTAACGAATGCCAATACGCCGCCGCCAACCAGTAGCGTGTTTTGAATTACCTTGTACATAACTGTCTCCTGTCCAATCTGTCTGCGATTGTTCTTGCTCTTGAGTCCGCGGGTCTTTTCACGCGGTCGTCAGAATAAGACGTTGCACCGCGAGTGCGCGTTTCCAACGCCTAGTACTTTCCCCCAAGCACAAAGCGTGCGACTCCCGAGGCCACCTCAGCCTCCTGACCGATGAAGCCATGCGGTGTCCGGCCCTCGCACGCATCGGCCAACGACTCTCCCACCGCACCGCCGCCCGCCAGTCACCGTCACGATCTCTTCACGGGTGCTGCTCGTTCGCGCGGTGATATTGCCCATTAGGTTCGCCGGCGACCGGATGCAGTTGTCCGCCGCGTGGCCGACGACAAGCAGCGGCATCGTGATCGCTTCGAGTTTCAGATCAAATACGGATTGCGCCGCCCACGCCTTTCTCGCTCCGCTCTGTCCGGCGGTTACAGCCGACGTCAGAACGACACCGGCGGGTTCCGCCGCACCCGAAAGCCGTGACGCGGCATTCACCGCAGAAATTGCACCGCGGCTCGTGCCTACCAGCCAGACAGCTGCCTTCGTTCGTGCCTGAATGTCGGCGATGACCTTGCCAAGGTCTTCGGCGTGCTGTGCGTGAATGCGGAAGCCTTCCAATCCATCGACGCCGTGATGAGTGGACGGAGCATCGACTAGCGCCGTGAAGAAACCGGCCGCGCGAAAGTGCGGTATCGATCGCACTAGCGAGTTGCCTCTAAGTGCCCGCGGGCAACCTGCACTGTCGAGATTCAAGTAGCCGGTCCCACCCGCGAGCAAGACCAGTGCGATGGGTCTGTCAAGGGAGTTTGTCTGCGCCGGTTGCGCAAGCGAATAGCGAGTCGTGCTGCCGTCATGAGTATCGACTGTGATGACTTCGCCGCACCGGGCAACCGCTGCGTTGGTGCTGGGTTGCGCAAAGGACGCGGACGAACCCAACAGCAGCAGGCACAGTGCGAGAAACCTCTTCAACATCGCGCTCGCGTCGATGTAGACGCACGAGGCTAGAGCGACTGCTCCGCCGACGCGCATTCCTCGCGCAGCTTCATGTAGGCCCAATTCGTCGCCTGTCTGAGGTCTTCCGAATCGACGCAGGTGATCGGGCTTACTCCACCGTACGCGGCAAGGTCATCGGCAGCTTGTTGCATCAAAAGCGGCATTTGCCGAGTCACTTCCTTCAGACGCAAGATAGCGAAGACGGTGTTTCCGGTGGGCAACTCGTGCAGCACGACATTGGCGAACGCCTCGTGCAGTCCGTGAAGATCATTCGCATCGAATTCCCGTTCACGATAACCGGCAAGGCCGTCCTGCACTCCAGTGTTCGCCCTTTCGATCAGTGTTCGCGCTCTTTCCGCGAGCGCGAACAAAACGTCCAACTTGTTGACGTTCGCGTTGCGACTTTGTATCCGCAGGGTCTTGAGGGTCGATCTGTGCAGCAAGAACGAAATCAGGAAGGCGGCAACGACGGCAAGGATGGATCCGACAGCCTGTACCCAAGACGCCAATGTGTGACCGTCCATGGGTCGATGGTAAACGGGCCGTAGCCTTTCCAAGAAGTCGTCTTGTATACACCGGCATCAAGTTCGGTTGTCACTCTTTCATGCGGCGCCGTGCGCTTCTACGTAAAGCGCGTAAAGGGAATGGCAGTTCGCCATGTACAACCAATTTTTCTTGGCGCCGCCGAAGGCGAGGTTCGCGCAGCGTTCGGGCAAACGGATAAAGCCGATCGCCTTGCCCTGCGGGTTGAACACCATTACGCCATCCAGGTCGGCCGAGGTCAGGTTGTTCAGCTGCGTCTCGAGCTCCGACGGCCGAGAGATGGCGTCGCCCGCAAGCAGCACCACGCCAGTCTCGTCGAGATGCACCAGGAGTGAGAGGTGTCCGGGCGAATGCCCAGGCGTCGAGAGCGCGATCAGACCCGGGAGGATCTCCTTATCGCCGTCAACGAGGATGTACAGCGCGTCAGGCCACGTGAGTGGTCGTGCGTCCCCGAAGTAGCGTG
>JBDTQZ010000411.1:0-3276 GCA_039931935.1 Burkholderiaceae bacterium
GGCATTTGATTAGACCGGTGTCGCATGACAGGGGCGGCGAAACGGCGCTCGCCGACAGCTGCGCCTGGCGGCGTCGCGTCGCGCAATCGGGTCGGCTCCATTGGGTTAGATCGGTCAGCCTATGGAACACACACTATGCGGCGCGCGGCGCTTGATTTATAGCACTGGCGTGCTACATTTCCACGCTTGATGGAGTTCGCATGTCCACAACCACAATTCGCCTTCCCGATGACCTAAAAACCCGCGTAGCGGCCGCAGCCAAGCGGGCGGGAAAAACCACTCACAGTTTCATACTCGAAGCGGTTGCCGAAAAAACCGATGACACAGAGCGACGCATCGACTTCAGCGAACTCGCCGAGAAGCGCTACGCTGCTATCGCGGCGTCCGGCAAGACGATTCCGTGGAGCGAGATGCGGGCGTACCTCGAGCGCCGGATCGCGGGCAAAAGACCGCGGCGTCCGGTAGCAAAAAAGCTGGCGCGCTAGGGTGTCGCGCATCGAGATCGCTCCCGAGGTGGCCGACGATTTTGATCGCATTTTCGACCACCTGGCTCAGCATGACCTCGAGCACGCTGCGGCGCGGGTCGGCGCAATCATTCAAGCGCTCAACATTTTGGAGACCAACCCGCTCATCGGGCGGCCTGCCGGGAACAAGCGCGAATTGGTGATCGGCCGCGGTTCGCATGGCTACTTGGCCCTGTATCGCTACGTGCCAGAATTAGACACCGCCTTTGTGCTCGCCGTCCGGAGCCAACGTGAAGCCGGTTACAAGCGAGACTGAGGGCCGTACCGTCGTAAACGACGAGATGGCCTCCTCGTCGCTGCTTTCGGGCCAGAAGCGGACGCTGGAACCGACTACAAAGCATCGGCGTTTGGCTTGCTCGCTTGTATCCAGGGGCGGATCTTCCAAACGCGGGGCATACTTTGGACGGCTAAAAAGAGGGAGCTAACATGGCTAGCAAACGCACGACGCATCGCAGTGTCTCTGGCACCAAACTCTATGCAGTGCGGGACGCGAAAGGTCGATTCAAGGACATTCAGACCTACGAACGAGCGCACCGCACGGACATAGCGAAAAAAAGTGCGGCCGAGAAGAAAAGCGCCGCGGCGAAAAAGCGATAGTGCAAGCACCCAGTAGCCCTTATAGACTGCCCGATCTGCAAAGACTGCGGTTGGTACTGTGAGACGCACTGGTTAGAGGCATGGCCTTGTGCCTTGTGGGATGGTGCCGGAGTTGCCTGCAGCTGCAATCCGGACATGAACCCGCCGCCCGGTTATCAATCTCTGGCGTCCGTGGACGGTCCGAAGTCGCACTGAGGCTGTGCGGGTGTTACGCGATGCTCAGCTCGGCCGCCGACATTGTGCGTAACGCATAGCTGTCACAACCGCGCATCGGTGAGCGCTACCGATGCGCAGTTCTCTCAGATCACGCCGCCCGTTTCACGGAACGCAAGGACCCACCGCCGGCGTCGCTCGGACGGTAGTTGCGTCCGTCCAATCTGCGCACTTGATTCTTTTCGTGGCACAAATAGCGTGGCCCCATGGCTTTGCGCAGCTCTATGGCTCGCTGCTCAATGCGCTCGAGCCGCTCTTTGTGCGCTACGACTTTTACAACCTCCACCTGCGGCGGAGTTATCCAATCCTCAATTTCTGCACCCGCATGCGATTTGAATATCACGGTTAACTCTCCGTTTGTTGTAGTAGTCAATTTCACGCAACGACCACCTCGGTGACAATGAGAATAAGTGCCAGTACCGGCAAATTCAACGACCACTTAGCGGATAAATTTCGTCACATAGAAAAGTTGTGCGCATACATGGCCTTGCCACGCCTGAACACGCTTCGAGAAATGTCGTAAGAAAAATACGTGGACTTACTACGTTCTCAGACCGCGTCTATGTGTCGACGCCGAGGACCGATCTATGCGGACCGCCAGGAATGACTCAGGTGTCTCGGTGCAAAGACGCACGCGCCTCCATACGAGCGTCGGCCGTGGCCGTGCGAACTTCCGCGAATGGGTGATTCCGGTCAGTAGCACGAACCGACAGCAGTACTTCAGGCGCGGCGACGTTGGCAGAAATTTGCCGCGCGCAGGAGCTGCGCATTCTGTCAACGCTTGCGTTGCTTCGTTACTGGTACAAACACTGATCCAAGTTCGGCGCGCATGCGGGGCCGATCGGCTACCGACACATAGGCGACCTCATAAACCGTAGCGCCCTCGAGCGCAATGCAATATTCGCCAGGCGGCTACCCGCAACGCGCGTAGCCGGCAAGACGCGGCGCGCCAAGAATGCCCGGGCGGCATCAGATCATTGCATTCGATAGGAGCGTCATGCGCATCGCAACCTTCAACGTTGAAAATCTCTTCAGCCGTCCGATTGCTCTCAGTTTCGAAGATTGGGATGATGGCAAGCCGATCCTTGCAGATCACGGCGCTTCAATCTGATCGTTGGCAAGCCAAACTACTCGGCGCAGGACAAGATTGGGTTGCTTGCGATCATGAACCGCGCGGGTTTGACCAGCGCCCATGCTCAATCGGAATACTTCTTCCTTCGCGACATCCGCGGTGATTTTGCGAAGTTCGCCGGTGGTAAAGCCGTAGAAATCCGAGCCAACGGCCGCGCCGACTGGGTCGGCTGGCTCGAACTGAAGCGTGTCCAGATCGACGCCGCCGCAATACGCAACACCGCACGCGTGATCGCCGACGTTGACCCCGATGTACTCCTACTAGTCGAAGTCGAAGATCGTGTGACGTTGCAACGGTTCTACGACCAGTTGGTGTGGCCGCTGCTCCAAGCCCAAGGTAGCGCGCCGCATCAGATCTTCATGCTGGTCGATGGCAATGATCCACGCGGCATCGACATCGGCTTGATGACACGCTTTCCGCTGGTAGGAATGCGCTCCAACGTGCACCGCAAGAACGCGGCCGGCAATCCGATGTTTAGCCGCGATGAGATCGAGTTTTATGTCGACATCGGCAAGAAGAACTTCGTTGCGCCAATCGGTAACCACTTTTCCAGCAAGGCGAGTGACTTGCAAGGCAAGCGGAGGCGGGAGCAGGCGGCAGAGGTCGTGGCCGTTGTTGAGGACTTACGCAAGCGCACCCCGTGGATCGTCGTCGCGGGTGACCTTAACGATCATTTGCAAGGCGGTAGCTTAGACGTACTCCTGGATCATCCAGAGTTGAAGGATGCCATGTCGTTGCCCGCATACAGCGGCCGTCCGGGCACATATAAGACAGCCAGTGCAACGATGAAGATCGACTATATGTTGGTCT
>JBDTQZ010000412.1:0-3266 GCA_039931935.1 Burkholderiaceae bacterium
GCGACGTCGCGATGGTGTTCCAGAGCTACGCGCTCTATCCGCACATGACGGTCGCGCAGAACATCGGCTTTCCGTTGAAGATGGTCGGAACAAACGCTGCGGAGATCGAGCGCGCGGTGGCCGCAGCGGCCGCGAAGGTCGGCATCGATCGTCTTCTGCTACGCACGCCCGGCCAGTTGTCGGGCGGGCAGCAGCAGCGCTGCGCGCTGGCACGTGCCCTCGTGCGGCAGCCACGCCTGTTCCTGCTCGACGAGCCACTTTCCAACCTCGACGCGAAGCTACGGCTCGAAACGCGTCTCGAGCTGCATCGGTTACAGCGCTCGCTCGGGGCAACCACGGTGTACGTGACGCACGATCAGGAAGAAGCGATGACGCTTGCCGACCGTATCGCGGTCTTCATGGACGGCCGCATCGTCCAGGTCGGCACGCCGCGCGAGGTCTACTCCAAGCCCCAGACGATCGCCGTCGCGGAGTTCATTGGCACGCCTCCGATGAACCTGATGCTGGGCACGTGGCACGGCGATGCGGTCACGATCGCCGGCCAGCGGCTGCCACTCGCTTGCGCGACAAGCATGCCTCGGGAAGTAATGCTCGGTGTGCGCCCCGGTGACCTGCGCATCGGTTTGAGCGGCCTCAAGGCGCGCGTTGAGCGCGTCGAGGACTTGGGCGACAGCAGTATCGTCACTTTGATGACGGGCGAGCGCCCGCTGAAGCTCAAAAGCGATCGTCTGCAGCCAGTGCAGGAAGGCGAAGATATATTCTTAGGCTTCGCACCCGAAACTGCGCACTTGTTCGACCCGAATAGCGGCGGGCGGCTCTAGCATGCCGTTCCGTGAGTTCACTCGATAGGTCGCGATACATCGAAGGAAACAGAAATGACAAAACCGAACGTCGTGCTGATCCTGAACGACGACATGGGCTACTCCGACATCGGCTGCTATGGCGGCGAAATCGAGACGCCCAATCTCGACCAGCTCGCAGCCAATGGGCTGCGCTTTTCGCAGTTCTACAATACAGCCCGCTGCAGTCCATCGCGCGCGTCAATGCTGACCGGCTTGCATCCGCACCAGACGGGTGTGGGCATCCTCACCTACGACTCGGGCCCCGAGGGCTACGCGGGCAACCTGAACCATCGCTGCGTCACCATTCCGCAGGCGCTCAAGCGCAACGGCTACAAAACATACATGAGCGGTAAATGGCACGTCGCCAGCAGCCTCACGAAGCCCACGGATGCCTGGCCGCTGCAGCGCGGCTTCGATGAGTTCTTCGGGACCATTATCGGCGCGGGCAGCTTCTACGACCCGAACACATTGACACGCGGCAACGAGAACATCGAGCATGAGGCCAAGGCGGACAGCAGCTTCTTCTATACCGATGCGATCAGTGACGTGGCGGGCGCGTACATCGAAAAACATCAACGAGAAACGCCCGAGGCACCGTTCTTCAACTATGTGGCGTACACGGCGCCGCATTGGCCGCTGCATGCGCACGATGCAGACATCGTCAAATACAAGGGCCGTTTCGACAAGGGTTGGGACCAGCTCCGCACCGAGCGGCTCGACAAGCTGGTCGAATGGGGGATTCTGAGCAAGACCTGGAAGCTCACCCACCGCGACCCGACGCTGCCACCGTGGCCCGAAGCCGAACAAAAGCAGTGGTTGCTGCGCTGCATGGAGGTCTATGCCGCGCAGGTTGACCGTATGGACCAAGGTATCGGCCGCATCGTCGAGACTCTCAGGCGGACCGGTCAGCTCGACAACACCATGATTATCTTTCTCTCCGACAACGGCGCTTGCGCCGAGGACATTCCGGAGAACGTGACGGTCGACGAGCTGGTGAATAAACTGATGATCGCGAAGTCGCATACACGCACCGGCGACCCCGTGCACTTCGGCAACGATCCCGGTCGCATGCCTGGCCCGGAGAATACCTACCAAAGCTACGGAACTGGGTGGGCCAATCTCTCGAACGCGCCATTCCGCCTCTACAAGCACTGGATCCACGAAGGCGGCATTTCGACACCGCTGATCGTGCACTGGCCGTACGGCATCGGGGACAAGGGTGCGATCCGGCACACACCCGGTTATCTGCCCGATATCATGGCGACCATCCTCGATGTCACCGGTACAGCCTACCCCACCGCCTGGGACGGCCAGCCGGTCGAAGCGCTCGAGGGCCAGTCACTCGCACCTGCATTCGGTGGTGACGGCATCGAGCGGCCGCCGATGTTCTGGGAACACGAAGGCAACGCCGCCGTGCGCATCGGTAAGTGGAAGCTCGTCCGCAACTACCCGGCGGCATGGGAGCTCTACGACATGGAAGCCGATCGCACCGAGTTGCACGACTTAGCGGCCGTGCATCCGGCGCGCGTCACCGACATGGCGCGGCAATACGACGAGTGGGCCACGCGCTGCGGCGTGATTCCGCGCGAGCGGATTCTCGCGTTGATGAAGCGTCAGGGCGTGACGCGCGCGTTCTGGGAAAAGCCGGAAGCGTGACCTCGGGCCGGCTAGCGGAACAGGACCATGGGTAAATCGTGTTGCGTTCCGGAGTCGGCAGCCGATGTGGGCGCCATCGACCCCGTCGCACCCAATGCGAGGTGTACGAGCGGCGCCTTAGCGGTCGGCTCGACCGTGCACGCCGCGGCCGCGACGGGCTTGCGCCGCTTGGTGTGCATCGCCGGCGGCGAATTCACGATGGGGTCCGATGCCCGCGAAGCCGTGCCCGGCGATGGCGAAGGCCCGTCGCGCCGCGTCGTGGTCGGCAACTTCTCGATCTCGCCGACAACGGTCACCAATCGCGAGTTCGCGGAGTTCGTGCGTGCCACCCGGTACGTGACGGACGCCGAGCGCTGCGGCTCGTCGTTTGTGTTCTACCTGCAGCTATCCGAGACCGCACGACAGAACGCGCGGCAAGTCGCAGCGGGCCTGCCGTGGTGGCTACCCGTCGCTTACGCGTCATGGCAGCGTCCCGAAGGTGCGGGCACGCATATCCATGCGCGACCCGATCACCCCGTGGTGCACGTCTCGTGGAACGATTGCCTTGCCTATTGCGCCTGGGCCGGCACGCGCTTGCCGACCGAAGCACAATGGGAATTCGCCGCGCGCGGTGGAGTCGAGGGCAGAACCTTTCCATGGGGACAGAGGCTCGACCGCGACGGCGCTCCGCGCTGCAACGTCTGGCGCGGTGTATTCCCGAATGCGCCGGCGGACGGCTGGCGGCCGAGGCCGGCCCCGGCAATCTCCTACGAGCCGAATGGCTTTGGC
>JBDTQZ010000413.1:0-3260 GCA_039931935.1 Burkholderiaceae bacterium
CCAGTGACGTCGAACACCGCACCCGACATCCAGCCACCGAGCGCCATGCCGAACACTGTAGCCATCACAACCAGCCCAACCCGTGCCCCGGCCTCGTTCGGCGCGAAATACTCACGCACGATGATCGCGTAACTCGGCACGATTCCACCTTGGAACAATCCAAACATCGCTGACACGATAAAGAGCGAAGTCCGTCCGTCAAAGGGGATATAGAACAGCAGTGCCACACCTTGCAGCACAGAGCCAAGCAGCAGCGTACGCAGACCGCCGATGTGATCGGCAATCCATCCGGATGCGAGCCGGCTCACGATGCCGGAAGCAAGCATGATCGACAACATCTGCGCTCCGATCGCCGGACCGTACCCCAGATCCGCGCAATAGGCGACGATATGCACTTGCGGCATCGACATCGCCACACAGCACGCGACGCCCGCCACCATCAGCAACGTCTGCAATGCAAACGGTGAGACGCCAAGCGATCGCGGTGCACGCGAAGCCGCCGGGGCGCTGCTCACTTCAGGCGCCATGTGCGGCGGCGCGCGTCGCATCGCATACGTCAACGGCAGCATCGTCAGCAGACAAATCGCTCCGATGTAAAGGTGCGCGGTGCGCCAGCCGACGGTCTCGATCAGATGCTGCACAATCGGCGGCCACACGGCGCCCGCCAGATAGTTGCCAGACGCGACCATCGAAACAGCGAGCCCCCGACGCCGCAAGAACCAGTGCGAAATGTCCGCCAACAACGGACCGAAGCTTGCGGAGCTGCCAAGCATGCCGATCAACACACCTTGCACGATCGCGTACATCAGCAAGCTCGATGACAAGCTCGCGGCGATGTAGCCGATCGCCAGCGCGCAGGTGGCTCCGATCAGCGGTATTCGAACGCCGAAGCGATCGGACAACCGACCCATCATGATGCCGCCGACACCAAACCCAAGCATCGTTAGTGTGTATGGAAACGAAGCCGCTGCGCGCGTGACGCCGAACTCGGCCTGTATCGCCGGCAACGCGACGACGACCGACCACATGCCGACGCCGCCGACCGTGCTGAGCGCGAGTGCAGCGACGAGCCTTAGCCACGCCGCACGCGAATCGATAAGATCAATCGTCGTTGCCATCAGGGTTGCAGTATGAGCGATCGTTGCAGTTTACGAATTGCGCTTTGGTTCACGGTGTCGCTGGGTCTTGCGTGGGTAACGCCTGCGGTCACCAAAGAAGACGAGCCGCGCTATCAGACCGTACCGGCGAATGCCGATGGTATCGGCAAGGCCTACATGGGACGACAGATCGCCCATGTGATGGGGTTTCAAGGCGCGGCATGGCTCGAGCGGGAGGAGCGTGAACGCGAAGAGCGCAGCGACCTGCTGTTGCAAATCCTGGCGCCGGCGTCGGGAAGTACGGTGGCAGACATCGGCGCGGGAACAGGCTACTACGCGCGACGCGTTGCAGATCTTGTTGGACCTACCGGGAAGGTGTACGCAGTCGATGTTCAACCTGAAATGTTCGCGATGCTGCAATCCGTGGCGAAGCAACGCCGCTATGGCCACATCACACCCGTCCTGGGCGGGGTTCGCGACGTCAAGCTACCGGCGAATTCGGTTGACGTGGCGATCATGGTCGACGTTTATCACGAGCTGGAATTTCCCCATGAAGTGCTCGCGAGCGTTGTGCGAGCCGTCAAACCGGGCGGTCGCGTCGTCTTCGTCGAGTACCGCGCCGAAGATTCACGGGTTCCTATCAAGCGTCTGCATAAGATGAGCGAAGCACAGATCCGGCGTGAGGCCGAACTGCATCCGCTGGCGTGGGAACGCACGGCAAACGATTTACCCTGGCAGCACGTGGTGATTTTCAAGCGAAAGTAGAACCACGGCTTATGCTTGCTTACTTCTAACAACGGGATTGAACCTCAATGTCGATTTCGATGCACGCCGCCTCCGTTCCCGTATTCACGCAGATGCTCGGAAGTTTGAGCGCGCTGCTGCATAAAGCCGAGTCTCATGTCGAGCAACGCAAAATCGACGCCGACGCGCTGCTGCAAGCCCGGCTGTTCCCCGACATGTTTCCGCTGCGGCGACAGGTGCAAATTGCGTGCGACTTCGCGCGCGGCGTCTCAGCGCGACTCGCCGGCGTCGAAGTGCCGTCGTCGCCGGACACTGAAAAGAGCTTCGCCGATCTGCAGGCCTTGATCGAGAAGACCGTGAGCTTTATCGGCGGCCTATCGCCAACGCAATTCGACAAGAGCGAATCGCGCGAGATCATCACGCGGCCCGGAACTCCGAAGGAAAGGCGTTTCAACGGCCAGACGTACCTACTGAGCTACGGGCTGCCGCAGTTTTTCTTTCACGTCACGACTGCGTACGCGCTGTTGCGGCACAACGGCCTGGAGCTCGGGAAAGGTGACTACATGGGCAAGTACTGAGCTCCGGTGCTCATTTTCGACAAACCCATCCGTTTTGCCCCGTCGGTGTAGGTCTTCACGCGCTCTTTCATAAACGCGTCCATCTGGTCGACGCCGATGTTGACCAGCTCGAAGCCGCTTTTCGCGGCCAGATCTTTCATCTCGGATCGTTGTTCAGCGCGGCCCATAGATCGGACATGCGCTTGCGCTGTTCGGCGGTGGACGACTTTGGCATTCCGATGCCGCGATAGGCGCTGTCAACCCAGTTGACCCCGAGCTCCTTGAACGTCGGCACATCGGGCAGCAGTGGATGGCGTTGGTCCGATCGCGATATGCCAATGGATGCTCGATCTGCCGATGCGCATAAAACTGCTGTCAAAAAAACGGCACGCCGTGACGTGCCGTTATTCTCGATGACTAAAAGGACGCTGTCTAACTATTGCGCGTATTTGGCCTTCGCATCGGCAACGCACTTGTCTTTGGCAGCCCCGGTCAGCGGGTCACACTTTTCACGTGCAACTTTGTAATCCGCATCGCGCTTGGTGTCCTTGGCATCTGCCTTGGCGACGGTCGTCTTGCGCGCCGCTTTGGCATCTGCCTTGGCCTTTGTTTCAGCGGCCTTCGCAGCTTTCACGCAAACGTCTTTGTCGTTTCCGGTCTTGGTCGAACACTGCTCTTTGGCCACCATGTAGGTTGCTTCGGCGTCCGCGATTACGGCTTTTTCGCGCGCTTTCGGCGTGTTCTCGTAGTCGGCTTCGGCGTGCGCCTTGGCGCGTTTTTCGGCAGCTTTCGCTTCGGCTACGCACACGTTCTTCGGTTGTCCGGATAACGCATCGCACTTCGCTTTGGCCGCCTTGGCCGC
>JBDTQZ010000414.1:0-3258 GCA_039931935.1 Burkholderiaceae bacterium
GCGAAGAATGAGCAAGAGCTCATGTGGCCGACGTTTGAACAATCGCTGATGATCTTGACGACGGTAATGAGCCGGCGGAAGAGCGCGCAGTCTGATCGCGCCACACTAGATGCTGGCCTGAAGAGTTTCTCAACCGATTCGGGGCCCGCGCTACCCGCATTCGCAGGATGGCAAGTGCGTGGAGTATCGGACGAGCACACGGTGCTCGAGCGGCACGGCGCTGGGCCCGACCTTTCGCTAGGCGATAAATCGCTGTTGATTCCCGGGCACATCGACCCAACCGTCAATCTGCACGATTGGATCGTTGCGGTTCGAGGCGATCGTGTTGAAGCCGTGTGGCCAATCGAAGCACGCGGCGCTATCTTCTAGTGCGACCCTCTACGTTTCGGGCGTCACTTGAAGCGCGAGAAGGAATCGGGCCACCATGTTGTAGGCAGCGGTAACGGCAACCAGCTCGACGATTTCGGTCGGCGACATGCGCTGCTTTAGCGCATCAAATGTTGCGTCTGGAATCTTTACGTCGCGCGTGCTGGCAATTGCAAACTGGATCACTGCGCGCTGAAGCTCGTCGAACTGACTGCCGGTGGCTGCTGCGTCCGGGTCGTCGAGCGCTTCTAGTTGCGCATCCGATGCACCAGCCTTTCTCAACTCGGGCGCGTGGTGGTGAAACTCGTAGTCAGCGCCGGTGAGTCGCGCAACCACGCAAATCGCAAGTTCGCGCACGAACGGGGCCAACGAAATCTCCTGCCGCAGCGCGCGCACGTAAACATTCCATCCGCGCGCAACGGGCTCCGACCACAGCAACATCCGGTCAAGGTTCATCAGCGCGCCGCCACGCCGCGCCTCGATCGCCGCCACCAGTCCTGTATCGCGCGGGGCGAGACCCGGTGTCCAGAGTTGGATCCGCATCGGTTCCTCCGTCAGCTTTCTATTCTCGGAGTGACTCGGCGATATACCGCGTCACCCTTGGCGGCTCGGCGCCGATGTGAAATGCGTAGCGCCGCACGCGCAGATCGGCGTCAGCGGCAGTGAAGCGATCGAAGCGCCGCAGATGATCGGCCCACGATTCGTCGAGGTAGTACTCGATGTAATGCCCCGGCTCACTCGTGTCGTGAAAAAGACCCCACGAGAGCACGCCCATCTGCAGCCGGTTAGCGCGGCTTTCACGCATCACCGAGGCGAATTCTGCCGCTCTCGACGGATCGACCCGATAGTCGACCGTCACCATGACAGGCCCCATTTGATGCTCGACCGGAAACGCGGGCACCGGCTCCTTGAGAATCCGCGCCGGCGTCAGATCCTGCTGCTCTGCCGGCGCAGTACGCGAGCGTCCTGCCAGTAGCCACAGCGCGAGTCCGGTAGCAGCCGCCGCCACGAATGTCCACGGCACATCGATCAGGCTCGCGACCTGCCCCCACACCGCTGCGCTGAGTGACGTCGCCGCCATCATCGTCATCATGTAGAGCGACATTCCGCGCGCTCGCACCCAGTCGGGAAGCGAAAGCTGCGACGCGACTGTTAGCGTGTTGACGACAGCGAGCCACGCAGCGCCAGCCAGCATCATCGCCGGCATTGCGGCCCATACGTTCGGCGCGAAGCCGGCCGATACCATTGCGAACGCCTGTATGAGCGTGCCATCGCGCAACAAACGCTCGCGCGTGATCAACACTCGCAAGCGCGGCAAAAAGAACGCGGTCGCAATTGCTCCGAGCCCAAGCGAAGCGAGCAGGAATGTGTAGGTCCAGGCGTTGCCGCCGGGCATGCGCTTCGCCACCAGCGGCAATAGAGCGAGCAGCGCCGTCGACTGCAGGAAAAAAAACGCGATGCGTAGCAGAATCGAGCGCATCAAAGGCGACTGCGCGACGTATTGAAATCCCACCCGCATGGCGCCCAGAAAGCGCTCACCCGGAAGCACGCTTGCCTTCGGCTCAAGGCGCCATTGCATGATGACGACCCCGGCCGCGAGCGACAGAGCCGCGTTCAACAGAAACACGTAGCCAGTGCCCAGGCTTGCAATCAGTGCACCCGCGGCGACCGGCCCGATGATGCGCGACGTGTTCATTGCGATGCCGTTGAGGGCGATAGCCGTCGGCAGCTCGGCACGCGGCACGAGTTCCGGCACGATCGCCGCATAAACCGGCCAGCGCATCGCAAGTCCAATACCGTTACCGAATGTCAACGCGAGCAACAGCGGCGCGGTCATCGCATCGACGGCGAGCACGGCGCACAGAATCAGCGCATTGGCTGCAACCCAGAACTGCGTGAACATGAACCAGCGGCGCCGATTGAGAATATCGGCGAGCGCGCCACTCGGCAGGCCGAACAGCACGACCGGCAGCACCGACGCCGATTGCACGAGCGCGACCATCACCGGCGAGGTCGTTAATGTTGTCATCAACCACGCCGAGGCGACCTCGTTCATCCACATGCAGATGTTCGCGGTCAGCCACGTGCCCCATAGCAGCCGGAACACTGGACGGTGCAGCGGAGCCCAGGGCGACTGCAAGACTTCGGGCGCAGCTGTTTCTGGTTGGGTAGGCAGTTGCATGCGCCGATTGTATTGACGCGCAGAGTGCGTCGACAAAGGCTTGTCGATCTCAACGCAGCTCGACCGCGAACTGTTATGGTTTGGGCACACGTATCTCGCAGCAGGATCGGACGCTTGAGAACGCCGACTGTGAACGTCAACAACGTAGACATCGAGCCCTTGCACCGCTGGTCGCTCATCGGGGCACTGATCGTCGTCTACTTCTTTGCAGGCAAGCTCGGCCTTCAATTCGCATTTCTGCATTCGAGCGCCACGACGGTATGGCCACCGACCGGTATCGCACTCGCCGCGGTGTTGTTGCTCGGCTACCGCGCCGCGCCCGCTATCTTCATCGGCGCCTTTCTCGTCAACATCACCACGTCGGGATCACTGTTGAGTTCGCTCGGCATCGCCGTGGGTAACACGCTCGAAGCCGTCACTGGAGCATTTCTTGTAAGTCGTTACGCAAACGGACGCGCCGCATTCAATCGCGCCCGCGACATCGTGTCGTTTTCGTTGCTCGCGGGTCTGGTCAGCACGTCAATCAGTGCGACGATCGGCGTGACGAGCCTGGTACTGACTGGCTACGCGGAGGCAAGTCAAGTCGGCGCGATCTGGCTGACGTGGTGGCTGGGTGACGCCACCGGTGCTCTGATCGTCGCACCGTTAGTGTTGCTGTGGGCAACCACGCGCGTCCCCGGTCCCCTGCGCGAGCGACCCGCAGAATCGAT
>JBDTQZ010000415.1:0-3256 GCA_039931935.1 Burkholderiaceae bacterium
GGCAAGGTGGTCGGGCTGACCTGCCGGATCGGCCGCGCCGTGTTCGGCACGATCGCGTTCTTATCGCGGCCAGCACGAGTGCGGTCGTCGCACAGACGCCTTCCCCACCGGCACCCTCGGCCAAGCCGACGCGCGTTCCGCAGCCGTCGAGGCCCAGTTGGAACGAGCTCACCTCTTCGCAACACGAGGCACTTGCGCCGCTCGCCGGTATGTGGGAAACGCTCGAAGCCGACCGCAAGAAAAAATGGCTTGAAATGGCCGGCCGATTTCCACGGCTCACGCCCGACGCGCAAAAGCGGATGCACCAGCGCATGGGCGAGTACGCGCGGCTGACGCCGGAGCAACGAAAGACCGCGCGCGAGAATTTTCGTCGGGCCTACGAGCTCCCTGCCGATCAGCGGCAGGAGAGGCTGCAGCGTTATCAGGCATTGCCGGACGAAAAGAAACGCGCACTGGCTGAACAAGCCGCCAAGAAGGCGGCGCAGAACCCCACGCCACCGTCTCCTGAGCCCGCACCGCCCGCGCCCACAAAATAGTGAGCCGATAGACTCGTTGCGTGACCGACGAGCACGAGCCGCCCTCTTCATTGCACGCAGCTGGCTTGTTGGTGCGGCTGGCAGCCATGATTTACGAAGCAGTCCTTCTGTTCGCCGTCAGCTATGCGCTGCTGGCGACCATGCAATGGTCGTATCCATTGCCGCCGGCTCCGCGCGCCCTGTTGCAGGGCACACTGTTCGTGGCCGCCGGCGCTTACTTTGTCATCTGCTGGGCACGTACCGGCCAGACGCTCGCTCTGAAGGCGTGGCGTCTGAAGGTGATCGATTCGGACGGCCGACCTCCGCGCAGCGGCCGTGCGATAGCGCGCTATCTACTCGCATGGCATCTCTGGCTGCCGGGACTGGCGATCGCGGCGGCGTTACAGCTGGGCACCGTCTCGACCCTCATTGTGCTTGCGGTGGGTTTTGGGTTCTTGCTAGTCCCGGCCGTGATCGATCACCGGCGGCGTCTGCTGCACGACATATTGACCGGCACGCGCGTGGTGCGCGTGCCGCGACCGAGCGCCTAAGCTGTGGTGCGCTCTCGATACAGCCATGCAACGATCATCCCAAGCACGATCATCAGGATCGTACTGAAGACGATTTGCTTGGCGACCAACGACCCAGGCAACGGCTGCACTGCGTAATAGATTAGGTAACCCGGGACCTGAGCAAGCAACGCCACCGCTAATCCAAAACGGGCGCCCTGTCCCAACCAGGGGCGCGCTTCCTTACCTCGCGCATAGATCCAAGTAAGCGCGCCCGCGCTTAGCACGTGCGCCAATAACATCCAAGGGAAGTAAGCCCCGTGTTCTGCCTCGGTCCGATACAGCTTCGCGAGCTGACTGTAATCCGGCTCGAGAAGAGGCCCGTGGATCAGAAAGTCGCCCGCCATCCACGCGATAAAAATTACCAGCCATGCGATTAAAAGTTTCTTGTTCATATCGTCTCCCGGGTCGTGAAGCGCCGAAAGCGTATCGAATTACTCGACCGGGCGAAATGGGTCGGGGTCGCCGGCGAACAGCCGCTTGTTGATTGCCAGTTCGCGGCGATTGGTTTTTTCCAAAAACTCGCGCGCACCGCGCATCGCAACAAACGCGTCGAACCCCCGCTGCAGAAAGTGATGCAGGTGCGACAACCCCCACATGGCTGCGGGCGCCTTCATCATGTGCAGCACCGTTGACAGCATAGGCACTTTCGCGAGTTTCTCCAGCGCTTTGCCGATTCTGTCGGCGAGCTCGATCTGGTTAACTCGCTCGGCCTCGGTGCCGGTCGCGCGATAGGCCTCTGCGTAACTCTTCGCCGATATCGGCAGGTCGATGTTGCGCGACATTTCGATATCAAACCGCTCTGCCATCTCTTCCAGCTGGACCGCGAGCAATAAGGCGCTGATCGCACGCGCCGGCAGCAGGCTCGCAAGTTTCGGGGCCACCTTTTGCGCTTCGGTGTCGCGCCGGTCGACATCCTTCGCGCCATATAGCTCATCGAGAAAGAATTCGGCCGCTTCCTTGAAACGAGAGGTCGCGAGCAGATCAGCGTACGTCGTACGCAGGCGCTCAATCTGCCATTGCTTGAGGGCGGCCCAGCGCTTCTTGTGCTGCGCATCCGTCTCGAGTTCGGCGCGCAGTGCGATCACGCGGCCGAGCGCGTCGGCAAGCTTGCGGCCGCTCATACCCGGAGCTAGGTCGCTGGAGTCGCGTGCTCTGAACGCCTCGCGCCGTGCCCGCTATGTCCGGAGTATCCGCGCGGAATCGCGTTCAGAAGTTTTTGCGTGTACTCGTTCTGAGGTGCCGCATAGATCGCATCGGCATTGCCGCGCTCGACGATCGCACCCTGGTTCATTACCAGCATGTCGTCGGCCATGTATTTGACGACTGCAAGATCGTGACTGATGAAGATGTACGTCATGCCGAACTCGTCCTGCAGATCGAGCAGCAGGTTCAGTACCGTCGCCTGCACCGAAACGTCAAGTGCGGAAACCGACTCGTCGCAGATCAGCACGTCGGGCTTCATCGACAGGCAGCGCGCGATCGCTATTCGCTGCCGTTGGCCGCCCGAAAATTCGTGCGGGTATTTATGGACGCTATCGTCGGCGAGACCGACCCGACGTGAAAGTGCCACCGCCAACGAGAAGCGCTCCTGATCGCTCGCGCCGATACCATGAATCTTCATTGGCTCAGTCAGGATCTGGCCGACGGTAAAACGGGGATTCAAACTCGCGTACGGGTTCTGGAAGATGATTTGAATCTTGCGCCGGTAATCCATCATCTGGCGGTCGGACAGCGTCAGCAGGTCGACGCCGTTGTAAAAGACCTGTCCCTTTGTCGCCGGCGTCAGCCGCATCAGCATCATGCCGACCGTGGTCTTGCCCGAACCCGATTCGCCAACGACGCCGAGCGTGCGGCCCGGGTACAAATTGAAGCTCGCTTCTTTTACGGCTTCGATCGTCTTGTGCTCGAACAAACCCGTCTTCAGACGATATTCCTTGCGCAAGCCTTTCGCTTCCACCAAGGGCGTCCCTTCCTGCGGACGCGATTGTCGCGACTGCAGCACGATTTGCGTTGCATCCTTGTTGCGCATGAAGTCATCGATGACGGGCAGGCGCTTTGGCTTGACGTCGAGGCGCGGCCTGCACATCAGCAGAGCCTTCGTGTACACGTCCTGAGGCGCACCGAAAATCTGATCGAACGATTCCAGAAGCTGACCGAACGCGCCTTGCA
>JBDTQZ010000416.1:0-3253 GCA_039931935.1 Burkholderiaceae bacterium
CAACCATGTGACGGTCGTCGGGCCGCATCTGCCATCCCGGCATGTTGGAGTCGTAGCGCTGCACGACGTTGAAACCCGTACCCGACGAGCGCAGCATGCCGACGTACGGAATTGACCAGTTGTTGCCGTTGAAGACGTACAAGTCCTTCTTGCCGTCGCCGTCGAAGTCGGCCACGTAGAACTGATCGTTCAACTGAAACTGCCAGCCCGGCATCGCATCGTCGTAGCGCGCGATGAGCTTGAGGCCGTTGTTGCCGTCATCGGCGAGCAGGCCCAGATACTCCATCACCCAGTTGGTGCTGTTGTAGACAACCACTTCGTCTTTGCCGTCGTTGTTGAAGTCGCCGATGTAAAACCGATCGTCCGGCTGGAATTGCCACGACCCGGGCACGCGCTCCACCGCGCTGAACACGAGATCGAGCTGCGAGCCGTTCGAGCGGAACAGCATGATCGAATTGCCGTTGTGCACGAGCAGATCATCTCGCCCGTCGCCGTTGAAGTCCCCGGCGTAGCACTTCAGAAAGCTGTGCCCGCTCACCGGATGCATGAGCGTCTTGAGCTCGGTGTAGCAGACTGGGCAATAGGGCGGCGAGTTGCCGCGCATCCGGCAGTTCACGACCGGACGATAGATGCCGCTGTCGTTGTAGCTCGCGCCTTCGAACAAACCGACGTCTTGATCATTGCTCCATCCGGCTGGCGGAGTGCCTTGGTTGTAGCCGGTGCAGATGCCGGTGCCTGGCGTGGCATTCACGCCGGTCGGGACCGGCGTCGCGGGATTCACGAACCTTCTCCATTTGAGCGTCGCGCGATTCGTGTTCTTCGTGAGGTCTACCTGGCCGGGCTCGGGATCCGTATACGTTCCCGGCTGGCAGTACTCGTCGGCGAGTCCGCCGGTGCCGTGCCCGAACTCGTGCGCCATGACGGTCCAGCTTGACCCCAGCGTCACGATCTGGAATCCGCCGCCGCCACATCCACCGAAGCCGGGCTCGTTCAGGATGATGAGCACCAGGTCGTAGTCCGGCACCCAGGTGTTGAGCACGTTCTGCACGAGCGTCGCCGTGTTCGCGCCGCCCTCGAGCCAGCAATGCGCCCACGAGCCGCTGAAGATGTAGCCGAGCGCCGTGTTCTTAAGCGTAGTGCTAACGATCGTGTCGTCGCTGCCATCTGCCGGCGTGCCGTGCTCGTCGTACACGCGCTGGCTCACGCCCGAGTCATTCGAGATCAGATTTACCCGGAAGATGTTGAAAGCTTGCGCATCTTCATAGAAGTAGTCGTGGCCGAACACGCCATCAATCAAAAGCTCCTTCACTTTATTGTTATAGGTCGTCTGATCGCCTGCGGCGAACCCATCGCCGAGCACCGCGATGTTTTTCTTGAGACCCGGTGGACCGGACTGCAGGATTTGCGTCACGCTGTCTGGCATTCTTCACTCCTTGTTGTGGAGCCAATGGACTCCGCGCGCTTGATCGCTTGGATCGAAACAGCAGCAGGCGCACCCGACAGGAAAGGTGAGAGCAAGGACGGGCACCACGTGAGATCGCAATGAAGAACTCATCCTGCGTGTGAGTTCACCCTAGGCGCGGCGATTGCGGTTGTCAAGGAAAACGGATATGCGTTTCAATCACGCGAGCCGGAGCATAGGGTCGATCCGTGGCTCTGGTTGCAAACGGCGAGTGGCACCGGCGTGACCGCTATTGGGAACACAAACTTCCGCTAAGGGTCGACAACCAACATTGAACCGGTAGCGCGTCTGGCGCGCACCGACCCTTTGCGGTCATTCGACCGGGCACCAAAATGGCGAATCTCGCCGAAGCGGGTGTCGTCATTGTTACTGGTTACGTTTTTTCTACGGTGACACATTTGAGCCGCAAGCGGGACAGTGCCGAGAAGGAGAGCTAGGATGCGCAAGCCGCGAAGGAAGCCGTGATGCCGAACCCAAATGCCGTTGTCTCCAGCGTTCTGCGAGTCGAGCGCGACGCAGTCGAATTGGGCAACAAACGCCGCGTTCGGCTGGACCCCGAGAGGTCTGACACACGGAGCCTCGGCCCGATCCTCGAGACCCTCAGCAAACTGCGAAAGCCCGTCTACTTGGAAATCGAGCCAGCGACCTTGGCCATTACGCGCCTGCTCATCCCGTATATCACGCACGTCGTGGATGTCCAGCCGAGCGAGGCTGGACTGGATGTCGATCTGGACAACTCACACGCGCGGCATGTACTACGGCGCGATGCGCCCGACGCTGCCGAGTTCGAGCGAGAACTACGCGAGGCGATGCAGAGCGGACGCGTGCTCATCGTGACCGAGGATGACTTGCACAACATCATCGATGTGCGCGCTTTCACTCCGGGTCCCGACGGAGATCTGCCGCCGCTCCCCCCTTTTCCTAGGCCGCAGTTGCCGGAATGGCCGTGGTGGATTCGCTGGTTGATCGACATCTGGCGCTGGCGCTGGTGGCCTTGGTGGTGGTTCAGCTTCCGCTGCATGTCACGAGCACGAGCCCAGCAAGTCTTCGACGCTATGGCCGCGACCACCTGTAATCCTCTGACCGTTCCGCCCCCGTGTGTTCCGTTCATGTATCCCGATGATGGGTGCTGGGGTCGTGCCCACGAGATGTGTCGCCTGATGATCGACGTTGGCGTGAAGCCCGCGAAGGTGTGGATCGACCGTGTCGGACCGTTGCTGAAAGCCGACACGCGCAACAATCCCCAGTGCTTCGTCGAGTGGGGTTGGCACGTCGCGCCGACCATCTGCGTGCGGCGCCCGCGCTGGTGGTTCCTGTGGTCGCAAGAGATGGTCGTCGATCCGTCACTCTTCACGACGCCGGTGTCGAAGGCTACGTGGAAGGGAGTGCAGCACAATCCTAATGCCACGCTGACCGATACTCCCTGGACCTACTTCCGAAAGTGGGGCGAGACGGACCCAACGTTTTCAAAGACCAACGGCGTCTTGGCCGACCATCGCCTGAAGCTGCAGCTGCGCTCGGTGTCATCAGTCGGACCGCCGCCGTACGCGCATTGTCCGTGACGCGTGCCGACTCCGACACCGCGGCAGTCTGGTAGAAGTTTCCGAGAAGTGCACATTCCCTTGGCTCCGTCGCACAGATCCAGGGTTGCAGTTGCGGTCCCGAGAAGATGGGGTCTCCGCGATCGACGTTGGTGATCTGCAGTCGGGCACGCTTGCCGCCGCGATCGCGTAGTCAATGTTCACAGACACCACATATCGCATCGAGCTTCCTCAGCGCTGCCGCGAGCAC
>JBDTQZ010000417.1:0-3244 GCA_039931935.1 Burkholderiaceae bacterium
CGAAAGCGTACGAAGCCTTGCGTCTGCATGTCGTCAAAGAATTCGGCGAATTCGCCCTTGCGCTCGCGGATCACCGGTGCCAGCACCAGCACTCGTGTGTCCTGCGGCAAGCGCAGTGTGGTGTCGACCATTTGCGACACGCTTTGCGATTGCAGCGGCAATTTGTGAATCGGGCAGTACGGAGTCCCGACGCGCGCGTAAAGCAGCCGCAGATAGTCATGAATTTCGGTCACCGTGCCTACGGTCGACCGCGGATTGTGTGACGCGGAGCGCTGCTCGATCGAAATTGCCGGAGAAAGCCCTTCGATCAGATCGACATCGGGCTTTTCCATCAGCTGCAAAAACTGGCGCGCGTAAGCGGAGAGCGATTCGACGTAGCGACGCTGGCCCTCTGCGTACAACGTGTCGAACGCAAGCGACGATTTGCCCGAGCCGGATAGGCCGGTAATGACGATCAGCCGGTGCCGCGGCAGATCGAGATCGATGTTTTTTAGGTTGTGCGTACGTGCGCCCCGCACCCTAATTTGTTCTGTACGGATCTCGCCGCTGCTGCGGAGTGCGCTCATCGGCTGCTCATCGGCTGCTCATCGGCTGACTAGGTGGTGCGAATCGTGCGTATCAAAAGGACAACTTGTTACTATAACTACAAACTCATACGCGGCCTCGTATGTAGCCCTATGCACCTCGGTTGGCGCCGCGCACATCACCTCAGCTCCGGCATGACCGATCCAATCCAATCGCGGATGACCCCGCTCGAAATCCGGGCCAGCATTTCGCTGGCCTCGATATTCGCGCTGCGATTACTGGGCTTGTTCGTGATCCTGCCTGTGTTCGCCGTTTACGCGCAGTCCATTCCGGGTGGAACAGATGCGACCCTGGTTGGGCTCGCGCTCGGTATCTACGGGCTGACACAAGGTGTGTTGCAGATCCCCTATGGTGCGGCCAGCGATCGTTGGGGCCGCAAGCCGGTGATCGCAGCCGGCTTGGTCGTGTTTGCTACGGGCAGCTTTACGGCTGCCCTGGCGACCGACATCGTTTGGACGATCGTCGGACGCGCCATTCAGGGCGCGGGCGCGATCTCCGCCGCGGTGACCGCGTTCATCGCCGACAGCACCCGTGACGAGCATCGGACCAAGGCGATGGCGTTGGTAGGTGGATCGGTCGCGCTGACATTCGCAGGATCATTGGTGCTGGCGCCGCTGCTGTATCCAACCATTGGCGTGCGCGGTCTTTTCGCGCTGACCGGCGTGCTAGTCGTTATGGCGATCGGAGTGTTGTTCTGGGTCGTGCCGGCGGCACCAGCCACGGCGGTTGAAGCCAATGGCCATGAGCCGACCCTGCGAGCAGTGTTGTTCGATGGCCAGTTGCTTCGCCTCAACGTCGGCATCTTTGTCTTGCACGCCGTCCTGATGGCAATGTTCGTCGTCATTCCAGTCTTGCTGGTCCAGCGCGGTTTGCCAGTGTCCGAACACTGGAAGATTTACCTTCCGGTGGTGATGCTGTCGTTTGGCCTGATGGCAAAGCCATTGATCGTGGCCGAGCGTCGTGGTTCGATGCGCCGACTGTTTATCGGGGCGATCGCGCTGGTGCTGGCGGCACAACTCGGATTCTTGCTACGAGGTGACACGCTGCTGTGGATGGCGCTATGGCTGCTAATTTTTTTTACTGGATTCAACATTCTGGAGGCGAGTCTGCCGTCATTGGTGTCCCGGATTGCGCCAACGTCCACCAGGGGGCTTGCGTTGGGCATCTACAATACGGCGCAGGCGCTAGGGCTCTTTGCCGGTGGTGCACTCGGGGGCGGTATCGCCGCAGGGTGGGGATCGGAAGTGGTGTTCGTATTTGCGGCAATCGTATTGACGGCGTGGTGGTTGCTCGCTCTCGGCATGCGCGAAGTCCCGATCACGACCGCCGGCGCGCCGTTGCCAACTTAGACGCACGAGCTTTGGAATTCTTGGTGCATAGAACAGCGAGGAGATAGCGATGGCATCGGTTAACAAAGTGATACTGATCGGAAACCTTGGTCGTGATCCCGAGACACGGTATACGGCCGACGGCGCGGCAGTCACGAATATCACTATCGCGACATCGGATCGCTGGAAGGACAAGGCCACCGGCGAAATGAAGGAGGCCACCGAGTGGCACAAAGTTGCCTTTTTCGGCCGTCTCGCCGAAATCGCGGGCGAGTATTTGAAGAAGGGCAGGCCCGTGTATGTCGAAGGCAAGTTGCGCACTCGCAAATGGCAGGATAAGGAAGGGCAGGATCGTTACACGACCGAGGTGATCGCAGACAACATGCAGATGCTGGGGTCGCGCGAAGGCATGGGTGGAGCACCGAGCGACGACGGCATCGAAGATTCGAGACCGCCGGCGCGTTCAGCCTCTTCGTCGGCAAGCGCGCGGCCCATCACCGGCAAAACCACGCCGAGTGTTGCCGAGATGGACGACGACATTCCGTTCTAAGACAACGCCAAGGCGCGGCGATCGAAGCATGATTCCCGTTGCCTTTGTACTTGTGCCGGCCGCCCGGCCGCCCGAAGTCCGGCACACTAACTAGTCGCGACGAGTGCACGTGCGACCGCGCAGCGGTCGCGTACACGAGGAGCGCTTTTGCCCATGGACCTGAGTTTTTTTCCTGAGTGGCCCCCCACCTGGCCCACCGCAATGGCAGTGGCGGTGCTCGCGTTGTTCGCCGCTGCGGCGGGCGAAGTCGCGGCGCGCTGGTTGCGCGTACCGCGCCTGCTTGGATATGTGGCGGCAGGAGCGCTATTCGGCGCTGGCGGCTACGTACTTCAGCTACTGAAAATCGAAGAGCTTCCGATTCGTACGATGCAATTTTCTCTGAACTTCGCCGCCGCCGTCATCCTGTTCGACGTCGGGCAGCGCGTGTCGTTCGGCTGGGTCCGGCGCAATCCCGCTCTGGCGGTGGCCAGCGTGCTCGAAAGCGGGTTGACCTTCGTTGCTGTCTATCTCGTGATGCAAGTGTTCGATATCGCACCGCTCGCAGCCGCGCTGATTGCGGCGATCAGCATGTCGACCTCGCCTGCGGTCGTTCTTGCCGTTACGCAGGAGCTGCGCGCACAGGGCCAGGTGACCGAGCGAACATTGTTGCTCACAGCATTGAATTCGATCTACGCGGTCGTGCTCTCGACGCTGCTTCTCGCGTGGGCGCGCGTGCGGACGCGGGGATGCATCGGGTTCGGTTCCACGAGCAGGCGCACAACAAGTGGTTCGTCTACTACTT
>JBDTQZ010000418.1:0-3239 GCA_039931935.1 Burkholderiaceae bacterium
GACAGTGACGCAATTTGACGCCACCGGGCGTGCGACCAACCGGCTGCACGCGAGCGATCTGATGCATTTTGCAACCGACGATCACGCGGAGCTCTCGCAACCTCGGCTGATAAGCCTGCGGCCCGGACAACCTCTGCTCGAAGTGCGCGCGAAAAGTGCCAACGTCGAAAGCGGCGGCGAAAGAGTCTTGTTATCCGGTGACGTTGTCGTCACGCGCGCGCCTGGAAGAGACGGCACATCGCCGATGCAATTACGCACGCAGCAGTTGACGGCGATTCCCGATCTCGATCGCTATTCGACGGATGCCGCCGTTGAAATCGAGCGCGGCGATTCGGTGGTGCACTCGATCGGCATGGACTATGACAACGTGCAGCGCCTCGTAAAATTCCAGTCGAAGGTACGTGGCACGATCGCGTCGACTGCACCCGGTGAGGCCGCACGATGAAACGTTGGGGGGCAGCAGCAGTGTTCGCGCTCGCGGTAGTACCGGCCGTGGCCGAAAAGGCCGATCGCGCCAAACCGCTGAATTACGAAGCCGACAGCGGCGAGTGCGACGACTTCAAGCAGGTGTGCGTATTAGTGGGCAACGTCGTGTTGAACAAGGGCACGATGCGCGCCGCTGGCGAGCGCGTGCAGGTACGCAAGGATCCTGAGGGCTATCAGTATGGAGTGATCATCGCGGCGCCCGGCAAGCTGGCATCGTTTCGACAGCGGCGCGACAGCAGCAAGCAAGGACTCGAGGAGTTCGTCGAAGGGTATGCCGAGCGCATCGAATACGACGAGAAGGAAGACACCGTCAAGCTGACCACGCGGGCCCGCGTTCGCCTGCTTGAAAACGAAGTCCAGCGCGACGAGCTGCGCGGTGATGCGATTACCTACGATCAGCGCAACGCGAAATACTTCGTGACCGGTGGTAAGCCCTCGGCGGATCCTAACAATCCGGACGGGCGCGTGCGCGGCACGATCGCGCCACGCGCCGAGGCGCCGGCCGAAACTTCAAAGCCAGGATCCAGGGCGAGCTTGACGTCGTCCAAGGATCTGGCCAACCCGCGCCGCGAGTAGCGAACCGAAGCTTCATGGACGCCGATCGCGTGGAAGACAGCGTCGCGCCAGCGCCCGTGCTCGAGCGCAACACACTCGTGGTAGAGCGACTGCAGAAGAGTTACGGCAGCCGCGCTGTCGTTAAAGACGTATCGCTTACGGTCGAAAGCGGCGAGGTGGTGGGGTTGCTCGGGCCAAACGGCGCGGGCAAGACCACTTGCTTTTACATGGTGGTCGGCTTGCTGCCGCTCGACAACGGTCACATCGCGCTAAACGGACACTCGATCGCACACTTGCCGATTCATCGTCGCGCGCGGATGGGATTGTCATACCTGCCGCAGGAAGCGTCGGTGTTCCGCAAGCTGACCGTTGAGGAGAACGTGCGTGCCGTTTTGGAGCTGCAGATCGATCCGAACAAACGTCCGCTACGAAAAAAAGAGATCGCCGATAGGCTCGATGCACTGCTGGGTGATCTGCAGATCGCCCACTTACGAACCAACACCGCGTTGTCGCTGTCGGGAGGCGAGCGGCGGCGCGTCGAGATTGCGCGTGCACTCGCATCTCGACCGCGATTCATCCTGCTTGACGAACCGTTTGCCGGCGTCGATCCTATCGCGGTACTCGAGATTCAGCGCATTGTGCGTTTTCTGAAAGAACGTGGCATCGGCGTGCTGATGACCGACCACAACGTGCGCGAAACGCTTGGTATTTGCGACCACGCGTACATCATCAATGAAGGTATTGTCCTGGCGGCCGGGCGGCCGGAAGAGATCGTCGGCAACGAAACCGTTCGACGGGTCTATTTGGGCGAACACTTTCGCATGTGATGCATCACGATAAATGGATGGGACACATGCTTTTGGCAATTCTTTTCGAGGCAGCGCGCAACGACGCGGTTGAATGAAACCGAGCCTTCAACTCCGGCTATCTCAGCATCTCGCACTGACACCGCAGCTGCAGCAATCGATAAGGCTGCTGCAGCTGTCTACGCTCGAACTGAATCAGGAGATCGATCAGGCATTGGCCGATAACCCTCTGCTCGAACGCGACGACGATCCGCAAGCGCTTGCAATGCGCGTGAAGCCCGACGGTTCGATCGCGGCTGACGTGCCACTGCCGGAGACCGCCGGCGAAACGGTCAATGGGCACGACGCACCGGCGCCGGCAGAGTCTCCCGAGCTGCACGACTCACCGATGGACGGCAGCTCGTTGATCGAGTGGCGCGGCAACAGCGATGCGGCCGATGAAGACGACACGAGCCCCACGAACTGGGTAGGAACTACGTTGTCGCTGCGGGAGCATTTGCGTGCGCAGATCGCGTGTCAGGCCTCGCAGCGCGATCGTGCGCTGGTGGAGCTGCTGGTCGAAGCGCTCGATGACGATGGTTATCTGCATCCGGCCCTCGACGAGCTGCTTGCGATGTGCTCACCGGAAGCGGCGGTTGAGCCTGAAGAGCTACTTACCGCGCTGCGTTTGCTGCAGAGTCTCGATCCGGCGGGCATCGGCGCACGCGATGCAGCCGAGTGCCTGTTTCTGCAATTGCAAGCGCTGGAACGCTCGCCTCCCGACCGCGCTGTGGAAACTTTGCCGTCAACTTTCGCGTTGGCACGGCGGATCGTCCGCGAACACCTGCCGTTGTTGGCAGCCCGCGAGTTTTCCAAGCTGCGCAAGCTGCTCGGCTGCAGCGACGAAGAGCTTCGCACCGCACACCGGCTGATTCGCTCGCTGAATCCACGCCCCGGTACGGCGTTTGCAGACAGTCGGGCAGACTACATCGTGGCGGACGTTTTTGTGCGCAAGGTCAAGAATCGATGGACCGCGGTGCTTAATCCGGACGTAATGCCCCGTTTGCGTGTGAACCAGTCGTTCGCGGATGTACTCAAAAAGGATAGATCGAGACAGGGTGCGGACCCAGGCGAGCGCAGCAAGTGGACAACACGGGTGCAGGAAGCGCGATGGTTGATACGCAACATTCAGCAGCGCTTCGAAACGATTCTGAGAGTGTCGCAGGCCATTGTGGACCGCCAGCACAATTTTTTCACACACGGCGCGATCGCGATGCGGCCACTGGTGCTGCGCGAGATCGCCGACACGGTCGAGCTACACGAGTCGACCATTTCGCGTGTGACCGCTCACAAATACATGGCAACGCCCTTCGGCATTTTCGAGCTGAAATATTTTTTTGGCAGCCATGTCGC